>JAFUXN010000009.1 GCA_017477125.1 Selenomonadaceae bacterium | reverse complement strand
GAACCTCTCATCTGTTTGTAAAGATTTATCTTTAAAGGGCGGGTGGGCGGGAGAAAAAAATTTTATGATCGAGTAATCACTGCGTCTTTGGGCAGGAACCATTCCTGATCCACGAATCATCGCCAACATTTTCTGCACCGACATGTCGAATGAGGTACCTGCCGCCCTCACCACATTCTCCTCGAGCATGATCGAGCCGAGATCGTCGGCGCCGAATCCCTGCGTCAATTGTCCGATCCGTTCGCCCTGCGTCACCCACGACCCTTGAATGTGATCTATGTTGTCGAGATAAATCCTCGTGATCGCCAGCGTCCGCATATAATCCCACGCGCTCACCTTGCCGCCGCCCAGTTCCGTGTTCGACGGTTGAAACGTCCACGTGATGAACGCTCGAAAGCCGCCCGTCTCGTCCTGCAGCCGACGTACCTTCTCCATGTGCTCGATCCGTTGAGCGGGCGTCTCTCCAAAACCGATCACCATCGTTGCCGTCGTCTTCATACCGATCGAGTGCGCCGCTCTCATGACATTGAGCCAGCCGTCGGTCGTGATCTTCTTCGGGCTGATCCGTCGTCGAATGTCATCAACCAATATCTCTGCGCCGCCGCCCGGTAAGCTGTCGAGCCCAGCCGCTTGCAATCGCTTCAATACGTCGAGGATCGTCAAGCCTTCCCGTCGAGCCAGCCATTCGATCTCGGTCGCCGTCAACGAGTGGATCGTTATGTCAAACCGCCGCTTGATCTCTCGAAACATGCGCTCAAAGTAGTCGAGCCCCAACGTCGGATTGAGCCCGCCTTGGATCATCACCTGCGTGCCGCCCGCCTCTACCGTCTCGCGCACCTTCTCAAGTACCTCGTCGAGCGTCAAGAGATAGGCGCCCTTCGTCCCCGCACGTCGGAAGAATGCACAGAACCGACATTCGTTCTCGCAAACGTTCGTATAGTTGATGTTGCGGTCGATGATGAACGTCGTCACGTCGCCGAACCGTTGACGCCTGATCGAATCCGCGCGGAGCCCGAGCTCAATCAGATCGTCGTCGAATAATCGAACGCCGTCCTCAACCGTCAATCGCATGTCGACACTCCTCTCAACGTCGGCTCGAAGCCCGCCTCTCTGATCAATCTCTCGAGCGTCGAGCGCGTGATCGATGTTCCCTCCGTCGAGCCCGCCGCGTTGATGATCCGCTCCCGACCGATCGTCCCGTCGAGATCGTCTGCTCCAAACGCCAGCGCCAGTTGAGCGATCGGCAGCGTCAGCATGATCCAAAACGCTTTGAAGTGATCAAAGTTGTCGAGCACCAGCCGAGCCAGCGCCAACATCTTCAAATTCTCCCACGCGCCCACGGGTTGAATATCGAACTGCCGACCGAGTTCGGTATTCGACGGGTGGAACGGGAACATCAAAAACGATTGGAAGCCGCCCGTCTCGTCCTGCAGCTCCCGCAATCGGATCAGATGATCAATGCGCTCCTCGATCGTCTCAACATGCCCGTACATCATTGACGCGTTGGTTTGGAGCTTTAGGCGATGCGCCGTCCGCATGACCTCGAGCCATTGAGCGGCGGTTGCTTTCTTCGGACAGATGATCGACCGTACTCGATCCGATAATATCTCCGCGCCTCCGCCGGGCAATCCGTTGAGCCCCGCGTCGATCAAAATCCTCAACACTTGCTCGATCGAAAGCGACGTGAGCTTGGTGAAGTTGATGATCTCGACGGGAGTGAAGGCTTGAATGTTGACGGTCGGCAACGCTCGACGCACCTGCTTGATCACGTCAACATAATAATCGAAGGGCTTGGTCGGGTGCAACGCGCTCACGATGTGAATCTCCGACAAGTCCTCAACGTTTCGAGCGTCGTCGAGGAGCTTGGCAATGTCGTCGTGCTCGAGAGTGTAGCCGCGTTGATCTCCCGCTCGACATTGGAACGCGCACAGCGGGCAGTTCGATGAGCAGATGTTGGTGAGGTTGATGTGTCGGTTGACGCGGTAAAAAACTTTGCGCCCCGATTTGCGTTCCTTCATTGCTCGCGCGCGTCGAGCCAACGCCAGGAGATCGTTTCGACGGTAGAGCTCAAGGGCGTCGGCTTTCGACAATCGATCAAATTTAATGTTCAGCTTCTCCAATTGACGTACCTCAAGCCTTCGATCCGACTGAAATGCTTCTCGTTCGCCGTCACCAACGTACAGCCGTTGACCATCGCCATCGCCGCAATGAAGATGTCATTGTCCTCGACATTGTGTCCGTGCCGCAACTGATCGTAAATCTCCGCCGCCTTCTCTGCCACCTTCATGTTGTCGCGATCGAAATACAGATGCGGGAAACTCTCATACAGCTTATGAAATTTATTCAAACGCTTACTGTACTCCTTAGATTGAAGCCCGCGCACGATCTCGTAGTAAACGATCGAGTCGATGAAAACTCTGCTGCCTTGGATAAGGACATCGGTAAGATTTTTCATGACCGGCGGGTATTCGCGCAAGATATCGCTGACGACGTTCGTATCAAGGCTGTAGTTTACTGCCATTATGCGATGCGCCCCTTTCCGTTTTCAAGCTCATCCATGTACTTCCCGAACGCCTCATTCTCCTCGTCGGTGAACGGAAATTCTTCATTCAGTCGACGAAGCACATCAAGCTGCTCGGCGGAAGTCGGCATCGGCTCCTTGACTTTACCGTTGAGCCTTTCAACTTCTGCTCGCATCGTCACAACTTCCGACTGCACCGTTGCCAGTTCCGCGCGGATCGCTGCAAGCTCCGCCAAAATTTTTTCCTCATTCGACATCTCAATCGCTCCTCTCATAACAGCCTCAACACTTTGTAATTGCAATCGCACGCCGCAGGAACACGTCCCGCCTCTCTGATCACGTTGATGATCTCGTCCTCCGTCAATGCCGTCGGGCTCGTCGCCCCCGCGTCGTGCAGGATCGTCTCCTTGTGCACAGTCCCGTCTATGTCGTTCGCTCCAAACGACAACGCCACCTGCGCCACCGGTACCGTCAGCATCACCCAATACGCCTTGATATGATCAAAGTTGTCGAGCATCAGCCGCGATACCGCCATCGTTCGAAGGTCGTCCCACATCGACGTCTGCTTGATCTCTCGCTCCAACGCCGTGTTCTTCGGCAGGAACGGGAAGCAGATGAACGTTTGAAATCCATGCGTCTCGTCCTGCAACTCCCGCAATCGGATCAAATGCTCAACGCGCTCCTCGATCGTCTCGATATGTCCGTAGAGCATGCTCGCGTTCGACTTGATCCCCAATCGATGAGCAACCCGCGCCGCGTTCAACCACTCGTCCGCCGTCGCCTTCTTCGGACACAATTCGTTGCGCACCCGATCCGTCAATATCTCCGCGCCGCCGCCCGCGATCGCTTGCAACCCCGCCGCCTTCAGCTCGATCAAAATCTCTTCGAGCGAGCGCCCCGATATCTTTGCGAAATGAGTAAGTTCCACGCCCGTGAAGCCTTTGATGTACAACGTCGGGAACCGATCATGCAACGCTCGAACGATCGACAGATAATCTTCGAACGCCCACGTCGGATGCAAGCCGCTCACCACATGCAGCCCCGACATGTTTGGATCGCGCATCGCATCTTCGACCGTCGCGATCGCTTGCTCGATCGTCATGGCATAAGCCCCTCGCGCGTCCGCGTCCCGACCAAACGCACAGAACTTGCATCGCGACACACACATATTCGTTAAATTGACGTGGCAGTTCACGTTATAATAAACGAGCTCGCCGCACTTCTCGCGCCGAACATGATCCGCCAACGCTCCCAACCACGTCAGAGCCCCGCTGTTGAACAAGCGAACGCCGTCCTCACGCCCAAGGCGCTCGCCCGATAAAATTTTTTTCTCTATCGCATTGTACTCGCCGAACAATTAATCTCCTCCCCGTCGACGATAATATATCAAGAGTTCATTGATCGCCCCGCGCTTGCTCCCCACGCTGTTGAGCGCCCGCGTCGCCCGCACCGTTTTGATCTCAAATCCCTCGTAGAGCGATCTGATCTCGTCGCAATCCGAATTAGACTCGACGAACGGAATATCCCTCGCTCGAAGCTCGCAACACAGATCGCGCAGCTCCAATTGTTGATCGTACAAGAAATTTTGATCGGTGTACGACGTGAACGACGACGATTGGCTCAACGGTTGATAGGGAGGGTCGAAGTACACAAAAATATTTCCGTCGAGCCGCGCCGTCACCGCCCGATAATCCTCATTGCACAACGTCACGTCATTGCGTTGAAGGTACTCGGCGACCGCTCGAATCGATTGCTCACTGACGATCGTCGGGTGCTCGTATCGACCGATCGGCACGTTGAAATGCCCCGCCTTGTTCACTCGATATAAACCGTTGTAGCACGTCCGATTGAGGTAGAGCAATCGAGCCGCCCGCTCCACCGCATCCATCGCTTGATAATCCTCCGATCGATCCCACGCGCGAACCGTATAATAATATTCCCTGCAATGGTTGAGCTCGTGCTCCTTCAGCCGCTCGATCAACGCGTCGGTCTGATCCCTAACCGTCTCATAGACGTTGATCAGATCAGAATTGAGATCGTTGACGATCGCCCGCGAAGGTTGCAATTCGAAGAGAACCGCGCCGCCTCCGAGGAACGGCTCAACGTAAACCGATCCGCGCGGACGTATCGATTCGATCAACGGGATCAGATCATCGAGCAGCTGACGTTTGCCGCCCAACCATTTGACGATCGGTCTGATCATGATGTCCTCATGGGGCAATCAACTTTATCGCACGCCGCGCAATCATGTTTCTTCGCTTGATCGCTCGACGCTCGAGTCAAGCCGATGATCGCCGTCACTGATTTACGCGGCATCAACATCATCGCCGTCGACAGCCGCATGCCAATCTCCTTGGCTCCCGTCAACGGGAAGAAACTCCTCTGCTGATCCAAGCCCCAATCGCCGTAGCCCGGGCTGTACCGACTGCGCATCTTGAATCCCTCGCGCTCCACCGCTTGACGGATCGCCTGCTCCATCTGATCAGCCGCCTGCTCAACCGCCGACGTCGCCGCCGCGTCGAGCAACATCGCCGGCACATAACTTCCCGCTCGAAAATTTTCCGTCACGTCCCGTTCGATCGCCTCGCCCACCGTCACCGCCATGCACACCACTCGCGCGCACTTCTCCAAATGCTTTTCGATCGAACGCCCGACGATCTCAAACGGCGGTTCAGACTTCACCAGCCGCGTCGACGGATCATAATCGTACATTTGCCAGATGCCGCGCACTTCGATCAGCAGTCCTGCCTCTTCGCACGCGTCGGTGATCGCTCGCTCGTCAAAGCCTTCCGCCTTCGTCAGCCCCGCGTATCGTCTCGTCTCAATCGGATCGATCGCCGTCAGCCGCGCATTGTAGATCGGCATCGCCTCTCGCCTCCATTCAATTTTTTCGCCATTATATCACAGCCGCTTTGACTTGTCGCCGTTTTGTGTTAGAATGTCTCATTCACCTTCGGAGGGTCACCATGAAAAAATTTTGCCTGCTCCTCGCCGCCGCGATGATCATTTTCATCGGCGCTGTCATTCTCACCCCGACGCCCGACGGCTTCCCCATTCTCGAATATCACACCGTCACCGACCACCCCGACCCCGATTCCGTTCGATACAACGTCGCGCCCGATGATTTAGCCGCGCAACTTGATTATCTGATCGAAAACGGATATACTACCATAACGATGCTCGACTTCATTGAGGCGAAGAACGGTCGGCGCACTCTGCCGCCCAAACCGATCATGCTCACCTTCGATGACGGCTACGAAGACAACTATACCAATCTGCTGCCGCTGCTCGAGGCTCGGGGCATGAAGGCGGTCGTGTACGTGGTCGCCAATCAGATCGGTCAAGACGGTTTCCTGTCGTTCGATCAATTGAAGGACATGCAGACGCGCGGGATCGAGATCGGAAATCATACCGCCGATCATCTGCCGCTCGACGAGCTCACCCATGACGAGATCGTTTACGAAGTTCGAGACTCAAAAATTTATCTCGAATGGAGCGGCGTCAATACGATTTACAGTCTTTCATATCCCAACGGCGCCTACAACGATGAGATCATCAAGGTGCTCGAGCAGGAAAATTATTTTACGGCGGTCACCGGCGAGGCGGGCTTGAATAACTTCTCGACCAATCAGTTGAAGATGCATCGAGTGAACATTCCTCAACCGCGCTTCGGGCTGTTCGAGTTTCGCCTTCGATTGTTGAAAGCCGACGTGTTTGCTCGGCTCCGAAATATATTCTGATGGATAGGATTGGTTCTGTTGATATCAATTAGAAAAATCGCCGCGACAGCTCTCGCTCTCATAACCTCACTGTCGATCACAATGCCGTCCGTCGGCGCAAAGGCTCAACGCCCTTCGTCCATGATGCACAACATTCAATTCGAGACCTTCGACACCGGCGGCACCCTCATCTTCTCCGACAGCCCCGAATACGTCAAAGATAACGGCATCCTCTATTCGGACGTCGTCAGCGGCTCCGCTCGTCTGCTCTACTATCATCTCAACGACTCGACATCCGATAAAAAGCTCGCCGTCATCGTCGAGAACGTTTCCGATCAGTTCAACACGCTCAACATCACCAGAGGCGCCGCCACCAAACCCGGGCGCAAATTCCTGTCGATCGGTAAAGCCGTCCTCACGTCGTACCTCAAAAATAATTTCCGCACCTCGCTCACGCTCAATCGAAACGAGCGCAAACTCCTCCGCGATAACATGAATGATCTCGTCCTGAAGCCGGGTCAACTCGCTTACGGTCTCTATGATTTCAACGTCGATTACCCCGTTCGCATCACCGTCATGATGTACCCCGCGACCGCCGATCCTCTCTTCTACTACCTCGGCGCTCAAGTCTTGCCCAAGGACGAGCAACAACTTCGCGGCACGTTCAAGGAAATGACCAGAGTGATCCGCACCAAGAAGAAATACGATCCCCAAACCGACGGCATTGTTTATCTGCTGTTGAGCGACGGCACCAACGATCAATACAAGATCGGCATCGACGCCACCGACGGTTCGAGCGTTGTCAACTTTGGAAATTACGGCATCGATTATCGCCTCGAGCTCGAGACCCGCGATAAAACTCAATTCTATCTGTCGCCGCTCGGAGGCATGTACGCCGGCGCCATGCGCTCCAATTACAAGGGACACTCTCAATTGATCCTCGTCCCGCGCGGCAAAACTTATTTCGGCGACGAAACTCCCAAGGAGCCCGCCAACGTCCATGAGGCTCGGCAAGAAGGCATCGCTCTGCTCACCGCTCAAACCGAACTCGCCGACCTCGGTACTTTCGACGGCAAGGTTCAGTTCGAATACTCGCCGCCCGCCGCCTCGTATCTTCCCATCAACATCATTCTCATGCCCGCCGACGATTAAACTATCGGAAGGAGAACCATCATGGAAATCATGGCTCGTCAATTGACGATCGACTTTTATAATTGCAGCGCCAAAAATTTCTCTGACGTCGAGGAGCTCAAGACCGTCATTCGCAGCGTCATCAATAATCCGCCCGAACTTCTCTCCGCCGCCATTTCTGATAAGCACATCTCGATCGTCGGCGCCTTCGACGGAGGTCATCTCGCCGTCCACGTCTACACCGAGCTCAAATATGCCGCCGTCGATATCTTCACCTGCAGTGAGGACGCCGAGCCCGAAATGCTCTCGAAAGGGCTTCGGAAATTTTTCAAGCCCGACAAAATAAAATCGACGTTCCTCAAACGCGGCGACTTCGGTCGACAGAAGGATATGAAACCCAAGATCAAAACTCGCGTCGCGCCGTTGAGGAAGATCAAATCGACCGGCGCGAAGGTCATCAAAAAACTCGTTGCGAGCGACAGGTGAGGTCAATGCTGTACAATGCGCTAATTCTGCTCAGTCGGCTGGTTCGATTGCTGCCCTACGACGTGCTGCTCTTCCTCGGGCGAATCCTGGGCAATCTGTATTATCTGTTGATCAAGAAGCAACGTCGTCGAGCGATCGAACAGATGATGCCGGCGCTCAACGTCGACGAGTCGGAGGCAAAAAAATTGGTTCGGGCGTCGTTCGTCAATCTCGCGCGGAACATGCTCGATATACTTTACATGCCCAACCTCAACGAACACAATCTCAATCAGTACGTTGAGATCGATCATCTTGAACGCATGCGCGAGGCGTTGGCTGAAGGGCATGGCGTGGTGGTGTTGACGGGGCACGTCGGAACGTGGGAGTGGTTATCGGCGGCGTTCACGCTCAACGGCATGCCCGTAACGGCGATCGCCAAGCAACAGCCCAACGCCGAATACTCTCGAGTGCTCGACGATCTGCGTGCGACGATCCACGTCGAGATATTTACGCGCGGCACGAGTGAATTGCTTGCGGCGGGTCGAGCGCTCAAGAAGGGAAAAATTTTAGGCTTCCTTGCCGATCAGGACGGCGGACCGGGCGGCGCGTTCATTGATTTCCTCGGGAAGACGGCGAGCACGCCGATGGGACCTGCGGTCTTCTCGAAACGGTTCAATGCGCCGGTGTTGCCCGCGTTCATCCTGCGTCAGCCCAACGGTCGGCACAAGGTGATGATCGGTGAGGCGATGCATTTCGTCGACAGCGGCGACGCCGATAAAGATCTGTTCGATTTCACGGTCAAGATGACGAAAATCCTTGAGCGCGTGATCCTCGACAATCCGACGCAATGGTTGTGGTTCCAGAAGCGTTGGAACACACCGCCCGAGATGCAGAAGACCAAACATCATCGATTGGGAGCCGAGAGATGAGCAAGAAGATCAAATGGCTGGTGTCGGCGGCGGTGTTGGCATTTGTGGCGCTGGTGGTGTGGGTGGTGAAGACGACGCCCGACGAACCTCCGCCGAGCAGTGACAAGGTGGCGCCGCCGATGACGATGGAATATGAGGGCAATGAGCTCAGCGAGGAGATCAATGGCGTGCGGATTTGGGATTTGACGGCGGATCGCATGGTGGTCGATGCCAATACGCAGAACGCCGATCTCGAAAAACTTGTCGGGCACTTCTATCAGACGGACGGGCGAACGATCGAGTTCCGCGCGGAGCATGGGGTGTACGACTACTCGACGCACGACATACATGTTGAGGGTAACATTACGGTTGAGACGAGCGACGGCGCGCGGTTGTTGAGCGGGAAGCTCGATTGGATCAATGCGGACGGCATGTTGGTGGCGACGGAGGATGTGAAGATCAGTCGGGACGACGTGAAGGCGACGGGCGATCGCGCCGAGAGTGCCGACGGTTTCAATCACTTCTGGTTGAAGGGAAATGCGCACATAACAAAGGGCATTGAGCTCGAGGAAGAAGAGCCCGTTGAAGAGCAGTTCGAGGAAGAAAAAAATAAGGCGTCCGCCCTCTCAAAGTAAGGGCGTCCGCCATTTTTTATTGGTGCCGATCAAAAATATAGCCCAAAACAATTCTCAACCCATAAAGATTTTTACCTCCCAAGAATTTTACGGGACAATAAAAAATCAGGGGGCTGAAGAACAGATAAGGGCGCGCCGCCGGCATCGAAGGCGGGCGCCCGTCTTTCACCGCCGCCCACGATCCTTCTTCGCCCCGACCAAACTTCAGCCGCAAACTTTTTACCGACCACGGAGGGCGAAGGGCGGTGCGCCACATGAGCAAGGCACCCGCTCTAATTGCTTTGTCTTTAACGGAAGGACAGGGCGAGCCGCCGGCATCGAAGGCGGGCGCCCGTCTTTCACCGCCGCCCACGATCCTTCTTCGCTTCGAATAAAATTCAGCTCGCAAACTT
>JAFUXN010000060.1 GCA_017477125.1 Selenomonadaceae bacterium | reverse complement strand
CGGTTCGCGGGGCGGACGCCGCGTCGTCCCCCACGTTTTGACATCGCATGCGAGGACAGGAGCGAGCCGCCCCAAGACCAGGCGGGCGCTCCTTCTTTCGTCTTCACTCGCCTCAAACAATTGATCAGAAAAGGACGCGTCGCCGCCGATTCGCGTGACAGATGCCGCTTCTCCTCCCCAACGTTTTGATCATCGACTGCGAGGACAGGAGCGAGCCGCCCCATGTGGAGGCGGGCGCTCCTTCTTTCGCCGTCGCCCGTCGTAAACAATTGAACAGAAAAGGGCGCGGCACCGCCCGTTCGCGTGGCGGACGCGCCGCTTCTTCTCATCCCCCAACGTTTTGACATCGACTGTGAGGACAGGCGCGAGCCGCCCCAACAGAAGGCGGGCGCTCATCTTTTTTTCGACATTCACCACGGGAATATTTTTGGGACAAACGAAAGGGCGCCCACCGACCGATTGATCGGGGCGCCCGATGATATATTTTCGTTCCGACCGTCAAGATCGAATGTTGCGATCGACCGTCGAGATTTTTATTTCGAGATCAGAGTTGCGGACCTGCGGGAACGAGCGCCTTGCCCGCCGCGTTGTACTCGTACTTCTTGAAGTTCTTGATGAAGCGCTCGGCAAGGTCTTTCGCTTTGCGATCCCACTCGGCTCCGTCGGCGTAGGTGTCTTTCGGGTCGAGAATGTTGGTCGCAACGCCCTCGAGCACCGTCGGGACTTCGAGGTTGAAGATCGGAATCTTCTTGGTCGGCGCATTGAGGATCGCTCCTCCGAGGATCGCGTCGATGATGCCGCGCGTGTCTTTGATCGAAATGCGCTTGCCGGTACCGTTCCAACCGGTGTTCACGAGATAAGCCTTCGCGCCGCTCTTCTCCATGCGCTTGACGAGCTCTTCAGCATATTTGGTCGGGTGCAACTCGAGGAACGCTTGACCGAAGCATGCGCTGAACGTCGGGGTCGGCTCGGTGATGCCGCGCTCGGTACCGGCGAGTTTTGCGGTGAAGCCGCTCAGGAAGTAGTACTTGCACTGCTCGGGGGTGAGGATCGAAACCGGCGGCAACACTCCAAATGCGTCGGCGCTCAGGAAGATGACGCTCTTTGCAGCGGGACCATGGCTGTCGGGGCGCACGATCTTCTTGATGTGATAGATCGGATAGCTCACGCGAGTGTTCTCGGTGACGCTCTTATCGGTGAAATCGATCTTGCCGTCCTTGTCGACGGTGACGTTCTCGAGCAATGCATCGCGGCTGATGGCGCCGTAGATGTCGGGCTCGGCAACGGGATCAAGGTTGATGACTTTCGCATAGCAGCCGCCTTCGAAGTTGAACACGCCCTGGTCGTCCCAACCATGCTCGTCGTCGCCGATCAACAGACGTTTCGGATCGGTCGAGAGAGTGGTCTTGCCCGTGCCGCTCAGTCCGAAGAAGATCGCGGTATTCTCGCCGTTCATGTCGGTGTTCGCGGAGCAATGCATCGCCGCAATGCCCTTGAGCGGGAGGAAGTAGTTCATCATCGAGAACATGCCCTTCTTCATCTCGCCGCCGTACCAAGTGTTGATGATGACTTGCTCCTTCGACGTGACGTTGAAGACGACCGCCGTCGTGCTGTTGAGCCCGAGCTCTTTGAAGTTCTTGACCTTCGCCTTCGATGCGTTGTACACAACGAAATCGGGCTCCTGATCGAACTCGGCTTGGTTCTTCGGACGAATGAACATGTTGGTGACGAAATGAGCCTGCCACGCAACTTCCATGATGAAACGGATCTTCATGCGGGTGTCTTTATGCGTGCCGCAGAATCCGTCGACGACATAGAGCTTCTTGTTGGAGAGCTCTTTGATCGCGAGATCCTTGAGGACTTTCCACGACTCGACGGAGCATTTCTTGTTATCGTTCTTGTACTCGTCGCTCGTCCACCAAATTTCGCCGGGTGCGCCTTCTTTGGTTGTCTCGTCGTAAACGATGAACTTATCTTTGGGCGAACGACCCGTGAATTCGCCGGTCATGACGTTGATCGCGCCGAGTTCAGTCTCAACGCCCTTGTCAAAACCCTCGAGCCCGGGCTTGGTCTCCTCGTTGAAGAGCACCTCATACGTCGGATTGTAGAGAACTTCGGTCGTGCCGGTGATGCCGTATTTCGTCAGATCGAGTTGTGCCATGCCTTTATCTCCTTTTCGTTTATGATCAAAAACACTTATGACATTATAACGCAAAAAAATTTCCTGTCAACGCGCCGATTTCATTTTTTCTCCGCGACGATTTTTTATTGCGTTGACTTTGCTCCCGCCGTCTGATATAAGAATACAAATCCATCTGCAGAGGGAGTGATTGCCATGAAGAAAATCCTGAGCGGCATCGGGACATTGCTCGTCTTGTTCCTGCTCGTCATTATGAGCGGCGACGACGAGAGCGAAGACCCCAACGCCAACGTCGCCTTGAATGACAACTTCGCCGCCGCGTCCGAATCCGGCGATAACTGGCTGATCTATTGGTACGTTTGCGGCTCCGACCTCGAAAGCAATTACGGCGCCGCCTCCTCCGACATCAATGAGATGCTCCAATCCGAAATTCCCGCCAACGTCAGAGTGCTCATCGAGGCGGGCGGATCCAATGAGTGGAAGAGTTCATTCATCAGCGCCGATCGGCTCAATCGATACCTCTTCGACAGCAACGGGCTCCACGAGCTCGACTCCATGCCCGACGGCGACATGGGCGATCCCAATACGCTCGCCGACTTCCTTCAATTCGGTCGAGATAATTTCGATGCCGACCATCGCGTGTTCATCTTTTGGGATCACGGCGGCGGTTCGGCGTTCGGCGTCTGCTACGACGAGCGCAGTGAAAATGCTCTCCGCCTCAACGATATCCGTTCGGCATTCGACAGCGTCTTTCAAGCGTCAGAATCCAATCCGCCGTTTGAGCTCATCGGCTTCGACGCATGCCTGATGGCGTCCTATGACGTCGCCAACAATCTCCACGGCTTGACAAAATACATGACCGCGTCGGAAGAGGTCGAGCCCGGCAACGGTTGGGAATATACCGGCTGGCTCAATTCCCTCGGTCAAGACCCGCGCATGTCCGGCGCCGCACTCGGCAAAGCGATCTGCGACACCTATTATTCCGGTTGCGAAAACAGTTGGACGGAGGACATGGCAACCCTCTCCGTCGTCGATGTGCAGAAGATGCCCCAACTCCGTCAAGCCTATGATCAGTTCGGGCTCGAAGCACTTCAAAAATCCGCTCAAAACCCTCAAAAATTCTTCTCGCAGCTCGGTCGTCACGCCAAGAAGGCGGAGAACTACGGCGGCAATACCGACGAGCAAGGCTTCTACGATATGGTTGATCTCGCCGATCTCGCCAATCGATCCAAGAACATACTGCCCAACACCTCACAGAATCTGATCAACGCGATCGATGATGCGGTCGTCTACAGCATTCACGGTCCGTACCGCACCAAGGGCAACGGCATTTCGGGCTTCTATCCTTACGACGGCGGCGAAGGCTTCTTCGATCTCTACACCGAACAAGATGCCGCCTCGCTCGTCCACAAGTGCCTCTACTATTATCAAATCTACGGCGTCATGCCCGATGAGGCTCAGAATTTGCTCGCGGGCGCGACCGTCGGCGGCAACTATCGAGCGGTTAAACCCGAGCAGCCCGTCGCGTTGTTCAATCTCTCCGATCTCGAGGACAAGCCTGTTGAGATCGACAGCGAAGGCAGCGCGGTCGTCACGCTCAACGAACAGCAGATGGATCAGCTTTCGAGCGTGCATTGCAATCTCGTGTACATCGATCCCGAAAATGATGTGATACTCTACCTCGGCAGCGATGCCAACGTCATTGCCGATTGGAACACCGGCGTGTTCAAGGATAATTTCCAAGCGACGTGGGGCATGCTCGACGGGCATGTCGTCTACGTCGAGATTACTTCCGAAGAGGACGATTACAATATTTATTCCGTGCCGATCAAACTCAACGGCATGGCTTGCAATCTGCAGGTCGTCTACGATTTCAAGACGGAGAAATATAAAGTGCTCGGCGCGCGCAAGGACGTTGAGAAGGGCGAGCCGGCAGATCGCAATCTGATCAAGATCAAGGCGGGCGACAAGATCACGACGATGGTCAACGCGATGCCGATCTCGGGCGAGAACAATGACTTCACCGCTTACGAGGTCGAGACGTTCACCGTCGGCAACGAACTGACGTTTGAGGATCAGCCGTTGGGCGATGGCGAGTACGGATATTGCTTCGAGTTCGTCACTCCCGACAACAACAGCGTGATCTCCGAGATGATCAACTTCACTGTCGCCGACGGACAGATCACCACGTCGAAGGTCGAGTGAGCGATCGCATTCAACCATCAACAAAAAACTTTTGGCTCCGCGCGGAGCTATTTTTATTGCGTCGAACGACGATCGGTTGAAAATTTCAGTTGTGCAATGTAAAATGTCGCCAATCCAAAATTGGAAGGTGAATCGATGAAGCTGCGTACAACCGAGTATTTTGTCCGCGAAGTGTTTGTGTCAATGCGCCGCAACCGTTGGATGACGTTTGCATCGATCGGGACCGTCGCGGTGTCGCTGTTCATTCTCGGCGTGTTTCTTCTGCTCGTGCTCAACATGACGCGCCTCGCCGCCGAGCTCGAATCGCAAGTGCAGATTGCCGTCTACCTCAACGACGCGCTCACCGACGAGGGGCGAGCCGAAGTCGAACGCATGATGCGCGACATGAAAAGCGTCGCCAAGATCGAATACGTACCGCGCGAGCAGGCTCTCGAACGTTTGAAGGAGCGGCTCGGCGAACAACAATATATCCTCAATGCCCTCGGCGAGACAAATCCGTTGCCCAACTCGTATGATGTGACGGTGACCAAGCCGGAGCTGGTGAGCTCGACGGCGTACGCGATCGCCGACCTCTACGGCGTCGACGAAGCGAAGTACGGGCAGGACGTCGCCAATCATCTGTTCGACATCACGCGGCTGATCAGATTGTTCGGGTTCGTGTTGATGATGTTGCTGACGGGCGCGACGGTGTTCGTCATCTCGAATACGATCCGATTGACGGTGTTCGCTCGACGCAAGGAGATCGCGATCATGAAATACGTCGGTGCCACCGATTGGTTTGTGCGCTGGCCCTTCATCTTGGAGGGAGTTGCGTTGGGATTTATCGGCGGCGGGTTGTCGGCGCTGGCGTTGAGAAGTTTTTATGCGGCGATGGCGGCGAAGGTCTACAGCACGTTGACGTTCCTGCCGTTGCTCCCCCAATACCCGTTGATGAATTATGTGACGGTGGCGTTGATCATCGCAGGGATCATCGTCGGCATACTCGGCAGTACCGTCTCGCTCAAACGTTTCCTCGAAGTTTAATTTCCCACCCACCCGCCCTACTTTGAAGCCCATGGGCGACGTGAGTGGGAGCCGCAATTTGACAGGAGGATTTAATCATGAGCAAAGCATTTTACATAGCGAGTTGCATCTTCACGGAGGACTTCCCCGAGCTCAGCCGCAAAGTTCAACAATACATCGCTCGACGGTTCGAGATGCCGATCATCAGATGCTGCGTCGCCAATTACAAAGTTGAGGAGTTCGAACAGCGCATGCCCGATTGGTATCGAGATCAATGGCGGGCGATCAAACACTACGATCAATTTCCGTCGGGCTCGACGGTGGTTTCGATCTGCCACAACTGTTCGGCGATCTACGAGGAGCGTCATGCGGACATCGAACGGCTGTCGATCTGGGAGCTCATCTTGTCCGACGATCAATTTGTTTATCCCGATCTCGGCGGCGAACGGATCACCGTTCAGGATTGTTGGCGATCGAAGGAGAACCGCGCGGAGCAGGACGCCGTTCGCGCGATCGTCCGTCGAATGAACGCTAAACCCGTCGAGCTCGAGGAGAATCATGAGCGGACGAGATTTTGCGGCTACTCACTCTATCAGCCGCAACCCAAACGCAATGCTCGGCTCGCGCCCAAGCGTTTCGTCGAAGGCGCGCACGGTTTGTTCCAACCGCATTCGGACGACGAGAAGCGGCGGTTGATGGTCGAGCACTGTTCGCAATTCCAAACCGATCGAGTGATGTGCTATTGCCATTACTGCTTGCGCGGCTTGAAACTCGGGGGCGCCGACGCCGTTCATCTCGCTCAACTGCTGTTTGAGTGAGACGGAGGTTAGAGATTGAAAAAATTAGTGTCAGCAATTATAATTTCGGCGTTGATGTTGAGCTCGACCGCGCTCGCCGACGAGATCGAGGAGCTTGAGTCGGAGAAGGCGGAGTACGATGCTCAAGCGCAAGAGGCTCAACGCATGTCTGATCAATTGTGGTTGGAGATCGAATCGGTGTCGGAAGTCAAGCGCGTGCTCGACCAAGAGGCAGCCGAGGCGACCGCCGACTACGAGCAGAAGCAGGCGACGCTCGATCAAACCGTCGCGCGCATCAACGAGAACGAGAAGAAATTCAAAGCCGCCGAACGCGATTACCTGAAGAAGCAGGGCGTGTTGTCGACGCGCATTCGGGACATTTACATCAACGGTCAGATCAGTTATCTCGATGTGCTGTTCGGCGCGAAGGATTTCAACGATCTGTTCACTCGAATGGATTTGCTCAAGCGGGTGGTCATGCAGGATTATGATTTGGTTCAACAGGTGCTCGCTTACCAAGAGCAGTTGAAATTGATCGGTGAGCAGCTCGAAGCCGATCGAAAAGATCAATACGATCTGGCGCGCAAAGCGGAGTACGCCAAGGCGGTCAAGGATTCGAAGGTGGCTCGACAACAGGAGCTGATTGATCGCATGCAGAACGACAAAGCCGTTTACGATCGACAGTATGATGAGATGATGGCGGCGTCGGCGCATGTGGCTCAACTGATCGAGCAGAGCAAGTTCCGCGCGGCGGCGGAGGCGGCGGCACGAGAACGAGCGGCGGCGGAAGCTCGAGCGCGAGAAGAAGAAGCGGCACGTCGAGCGCAAATGGCTCAACAGCAGTCAAATGTGACGACGCCCGCATCGATCGAGTATGACGACGGCGTTGAGACTTACTCGCCGGCGTCGTCGGGCGGAGGAATGATCTGGCCCATCAGCGGACCGATCACTTCGGAATTTGGTTGGAGGACGCACCCGATCTTCGGCAGCCAACGGTTTCACAGCGGACTGGACATCGGCGGCGATTACGGCTTACCGATCCATGCCGCGCTCGGCGGAGTTGTAATTGAGAGCGGTTGGATCGGCGGGTACGGCAATACGATTATGATTGATCACGGCGGTGGCGTTGTCACTCTCTACGGACACAATGAATCGTTGGCGGTGGGCGTGGGTCAGACGGTCAGCCAAGGACAAGTGATCGCGTACTGTGGTTCGACGGGAAATTCGACGGGACCTCATTGCCACTTCGAAGTTCGTCTCAACGGCGAGCCCGTCAGCCCTTATAACTACCTGTGATGCGTAATCGGGGGCGACGGCTAAAGACGGGCGCCCGTCTGCTCACGTGGCGGCTCGCCCTCTACTCTGTCGACGATCAACATTATTTTGGTCGGCGGCTTTCAAAATCAAAAGAGACGGTCGAAGGGCGGCGATGAAAAGACGGGCGCCCGCCTCCGCTTGGGGCGGCTCGCCCTTCACCCCCCTCGTCAACAAAATACTTCAGCGCAACGGTTGAAGGCGACGGCGTCAACGATTGAAGGCGGAGAAAAGAAACGGGCGCCCGCCTACTCGCGGGGCGGCT
>JAFUXN010000059.1 GCA_017477125.1 Selenomonadaceae bacterium | reverse complement strand
GGAAATTTGCCATGCGATCGGCGAGCGGAATGATCTTTGGAGTGTCGTCGTCGGGCATCTGCTCCTCGTCGACGGTGATCTCTTGCGTCGAACGCTCGCCCTCGCGCATGCCTATCGCCACCAGCGAACTGTTGAGCACACCGCCCTGCTCGTAGTACCGATAAATTTCCGAACTGCCGTGGGCGTAAACAAGATTCGGGTGAAACCGCTTAAAATATTTGATCTCTGTCTCGGCGTTGTCCTTCAAAAAGATCGTTCGGCTGCCGCAGATGATCAATATGATCGCTTCGGGCTCGAAATGCCTCATGCGCTCGCTCGCGTCCCACGTGTCCTTGAGAATTTCTTGCGGGTTGCCGTACGACAGCCGTACCTTCTCGCCCTGATAGATGTCGGCGCCGAAATACAACCGACCTTCCTCGTCGTAGATCGGAGGTATGCGCGCGATCGTAAATCCGTTTCGCTCGATGAGCAATGGGAACTCGCAGATGTTGAACAGCATAAATTTATCGGGCTTGACGTTGAGATATTTCTCGTAGATGCGAGCGGCGGGAATGTCATCGATTTCGGCGATGCACGTCGAGCCGATCGCGTGGGTGATGGTCATCTCCTTGCCGAGCGGTTTCCAACCGAGCAGATATTCTGTGCTGACGTGGAGATTTTTGCCGCTGTAGACGATTAGGATTATGCCGTTGGTGTAGTAGTCGCGCCCGAGTATGTATTGCGTGACCGCCTCGCCGTCGAGCGCCTTCATTATGCTGTGGTACTGACAGGAATTTTCTTCGAGCTCGATCATTCCCGCCTCGGCGCCGAAGAACGGAATGTGTTCAAGCCCTTCGGTGATCGTCTCCATGAACGATGAGAGGTAGCGGCTCTTGCCCGCGCACAGCACTTCGACGGCTTTGATGTCTTGAATGCGCAGGAGCTTATCCTTGAGCATGAGGGAGGGATCGCCGTACTCGAGCTGAGCTCCTCCGCACTCGAGCACATCAACGTCGGACTCGAAGAAGTACATGATGCTGATGACGACGTAGCTGTCGAGGGCTTTCCGGTTTTTGCCTTCTGCCTTCCTGACGAAACTCGTCAAGGACATGCCGACGAGCTTAGCCTTTGGGATCAATTGCTTGATCAGTTTATGAGACTCTGCAATATCTTCGTCGAGGAATTTGAGCGTGAGCCCCTTGATGAGAACGCTCCGCGCGGATTGGTATTCGGTTGAGTTTCTGACGGAAGTTAGGAGATCGGTTAGCTCGCGTTTGGAATGAATTTTGTAGGTGTGTTGGATCAAAGCGATCACTCCTTTGATTATAAAACTAAGAGCCCGACGTGGTGTCGAGCTCTTGAATGTAATTATATCGATTAAAACGTCGCTCTTTGCGATCAATCTCAGTCCTGCTTGATCCTCTTGACCGCTTCCGACAACGGCGGAATGATCTGCTTCTTGCGGCTCATCACGCCCGGCAGATATACATGCGTGCCGCTCGCGTCCTTCTTGAACGCCTCGCCGATCAACGTGCGCGGCGATCCGCAGAACAGCAGATAAGTCGCCTCCTCGAGAATGTCCGTCACCATCATCAGATGCATGTCGAAGCCCTCTCGATCGCAATTCTCCTTCATCGCCGCGATCAGCTGATCCTCAATGTCGAGCACCTCTTTCGGATCCATCACGCTGATCTGCGACACCACGATCTTATAATCGCCAATGTTAAACTCTTTGAGATCGGTCTTGATTATCTCGACCGCCGTCTTGCCGCCGATGCCCGCGCCCGCGCGCAACATCGCAAGCCCGTACTCCTTGAGGTTCACGCCCGCGATCTCCGCCAGCTTCTCCGCAGTCTTCTTATCCTTCGGCGTGCACGTCGGCGACTTGAACAGCACCGTGTCAGATATGATCGCCGACAACAACAGCCCCGCGATCGTCGGCGGAATGTCCACGTCGTTCTGCCAATACATGTTCGCCACGATCGTGCACGTGCACCCCACAGGCTCTTGGTGAATGAAGATCGGCTCGCTCGTCTGCACGCCGCCCAGTCTGTGATGGTCGACGATCTCAACAATCTTGGCGTCCTCAATGCCTTCGATCGCTTGACCGCGCTCGTTGTGATCGACGAGGATCACGCGCTCACGCTCCGGCAGCATGATCTCGTCCGAGCTCACGATGCCGACCAGCTGTCCGTTCTCGACCACGGGATAACTGCGGAAACGATATTCGTCCATCACGCCCTTGATGTCGCTCAACAAATCCATCGGTTTGAAGCAAACGGGTTCGGGGTGCATGATGCGACGGATCGGCACGCACTGATTGATCAGTCGTCCGACGGTATAAGTGTCGTACGGCGTCGAGATGATGAACGTCCCGAGCTTTTGAGCCTCCTCGATCACTTCGGGCTGCACGCGGCAATTGCCGGTGATGACCAACGCCGAAACGCCGAGCTCGAGGCACATCTTGAGCGATGCCACGCCGCGATCGCCGACCAGCACGATATCCTTCTCCTTGACGAGCGCGCGAGTGGTTTCGACCGAGCCCGCAAAGATGCGAACGTTGCCCTCGATGAACGCATTTTCGTCGCCGCTCACGAGCACCTTGCCTTCGACTGCTTGAATGATGTCGCGATAACGCACGCGCAGATCGACCAGCGATTGAAGTCCGAGCTCGAGGAAGTAGCGCTTCGCAAGATCGCCGACCGTCACGATGCCGACCAGCTCACCCTTGCTGTCGACGACCGGGATCGATTGCGCTTCGTTTTTGCGCATGACTTCGCCGAGGTGGCGGAGCGTGTCGTGCTGACGGACGACCGTCTTGCACTCGAGCGCCACGTCCTTGACGCGCGGATACAGGTCGGCGAGCAGCATGGGCTGATCAACTTTGAAGTAGTCGAGCGCATACTTCGTTTCATTGTTGATCTTGCCGCAACGAGCAGCGACTGCATTAAAGCCGAGCGCCCGTTTGAAGTTGGCGTAGCTGATGGCGGAGCAGATCGAGTCGGTATCGGGATTGCGATGCCCAATGACATAGATCGGTTTGTTGCCTTTCATCAATAACCCTCCCAATGTGTTGACGTGAATACAACTTCGCTCATTATATCAGATTGATCGCCGTTGTCGACAAAAATTTTACGCGCTCGCCTGAGCGACCTCGGCGTTCCTCTTCTCGAAGAAGTTGATAAAGTCATCGACGGGCATGGGCTTGGCGTTCAAAAATCCCTGTCCGTAATAACAGCCCAAGCTCAGCAATAAATTTTCTTCCTCAACGGTCTCGATGCCTTCACAGATCACGCTCATGCCAAGCGAATGCCCCAACTCGATTACCTTGCCGAGGATCGTCTTCATCTTCTGCGACGAGTCCGCGCCCGTCAACACCGACCGATCGATCTTCATTATGTCCATCGGCAGACTGCTCAACAGACTGAACGACGAGTAGCCCGCTCCAAAATCGTCGACCGAGATCATATATCCGAACGACTTGAGCCCGTTGATGATCCGCTCCGCATTTTGACGGCTCGCCTTCTTGTCGAAGTCCCCGAACATCGTCTCGGTGATCTCCAACTCGATTAGATTGGGCGGCAAATTGTACTTCTCGATAATCGCCTTCATCTTGTCGAGATAACCGTCCTCGGTCATGTGCAAGCGCGATTGGTTGACGCTGATCGGCACGACCTCCTTGCCCGCGTCCAAACGCGCCCTCTGCAGCTGACAAGTCTTCTCCAAAATGTAGTAGTCGACTTGAATGACGAAACCGTTCTGCTCGAACAGCGGAATGAATTTGCCCGGCGGCATGAATCCCGTCGTCGGACTGATCCATCGCACCAGCGCCTCCGCCCCGACGATCTTGCGCGTCCTGATATCGTACTTCGGTTGATACCACGCTTTGAATTCTTCATTCTCCAACGCGTCTATCATTCGGTTCTCGATGTCGTGCTCGGTCGTCAACACTTCCTCCATCTTCTCATCGAACACCTTGACCCCGTTGCTCGAAACCTGTTGGCAAGCCGCCACCGCTCGCCCTATCGCCTGCTGAATGTCGAGGCTTTCATCGTATCGACTGATGCCCGCCTTCATGTGGATAACAATCTTCGCATTGGCGTCCGCCGTATCCATGTAACTGTAATGCTCGATGATCTTCAATGCCCAATCGGAAAGTTGTTCGGCGCTCTCGCTCTTGCAGAAGCAGATCAAATGCCCGACGTCGATGCCCGCCGCCGTCATCAGCACCGGATCGGATTTCTTCAGCCCGTCCGCCAACGAATGAAATTGACTGATCATGATCTTATGCCCCATGTTCTCCGTCATGACCGCCGTGCTCAACATCGAAAACACCGCAAAGAATGTTTTCATGTCGGGCGCCTCTTCCTTCAATCGATTGAACGCCGTCGGCACCTCCATTTCCAACCACGGCACGTTCGGCAGATCGTATCTGAAATCGGTGTACGCCATGCGCTGTACGATCTCAAAGTTCTTCTGATTCATCTTGCGCCTGTAGATCAACACTCCGATCGCGCAAATCGCCAGCCCGACCAGCAGGAGCACAACGAACAGATTATGATAGATGAACCGCTTGAGGTTGAAGAGCGTGGGGATTTGTTGATGCTTGCTGAGCATATCGCGAACCCAACTGACGTCGATATGATTGATCTCCTTGTTGAGAATGTGCCACAATCGCGGGTCGCCGTCCGAGCGCGCGCCGAGACTGATCAATTCGCTGTAGGGAGAGACCGCGCCCACTTCCAAATCGTAAGTTTCGGCGGCATCGATGAGAGCATGCGCCGAGTCGCGATACACGTAAGCGACATCAGCCCGACCGTCGTGCACCGCCTTCAACGTGTCCTCGATCGTCTGCAGGTAGAGGATATTCTCTTTCGGGAAGTTCGGCTCGATGAAATCAACCGCGTAGAGCATGTTCTCCCGGCACGCAACTATCGGCTTTTGAGAGCTGTCGAGATAATAATTGGCGCGCGTGATCGGAATGTAATCTCGCCTCAAATAATTTTGCGTCGGGCTGATGTTGTACTTCTCCGCCCAACTGAAATCGCAAACCGTATCCGCCACAAAATCAATTTTGCCTTGCACCATCAACTCGCGCGCTTCCTCGGGCGACGACGTCTCGACGATCTCTATCTCAACGTTGAGGTCTTCGGCAATTCGATTGATGATGTCGGGAATGACGCCGACCAATTTGCCGTCGCCGTCCCGATATGCGTACGGCTGTTGATAAACGAAGATCGCCGTGCGCAAAGTCTTCTTCTCAGCCAAGAAATCTTTCTCGTTGCGGGTCAACAGCAGAGGGAAGCCCTCTTTGAGGTTGTATTTCCGCTTGAGCGTGTCGCGAATGTCCGATTGATCGAGCAACAGCTGATCCATCGCCCAGTTCAATCGATCCAATAAGTCTTTCCGATCCGCGCGAACCGACAGACGATAATTTTGTCGATCGAACAGCGCGTACGTGTGTTTTGATTTATTGTAGAAGAGCATCGCATCAACATAGCCGTCGACGTCGCCGCGCTCGTAAGCGTCGACAACCTCCTGGTACGTCTTATAATTGGTGAACGTGTATTGGAAGCCCTCCTCGCGAGCAACCTCGTCGAGCCCGGGCGTGTCGTAATTGGTTCGCACGCGCGCCAGATTGATCTGCGGCTTGATCTGATCGCTCGTGATCACCAGCTCCATCGGGAAGCGTCCGACGACATGATCTGTGGACGTTGCGTTCACCAGCCATTTGTGATCGCCGGGCAGATTCGGAATGATATCGATCTCGCCGCTGTTGAGCTTGTCCAACAGATCGGTCCAATCGTCGAACACGATATACTCAAACTCGCAAGGCATGTAATTCTCGAGAAATTCCATGTACTCGTAGCCGTAGCCGACCGTGTGACCTTCTCTGTCCTCACTCATAAACCCGGTATTGACCACGTAACCGACTTTCAGCGTACCGTAGTCTTTGGTCGGCGCCGCCTCTGCATTTAAAATACTCGACATCACGATGACTAACGCCATCATCAAAAGCATTTTGCACTCCCTACACATACCTCAATCTCCCCAAATCTGACATCTATAAAAAAAATTACCGCCGCGCGGATTTGTTTTCTGTTGCATGAAGAGTCTCGTTCGTGTTACAATCGAGTCGTTGAAAAATCAAAAGCACACGAGCAAGACTCTTTTCGTATTATAAGAAGTCAGCTCGCTTGTGTCAAGAAAGCGAGGCAATCATTATGGACGACATCATGCAGAAGTCGATGGTCATCTATCTGCTCACCGACACCACCAACGGCATGCGGTACGTCGGGCAGACAACTCAAACGCTCCGAAAGCGAATCAAAGAACACCGTCGCAAACATGGCACTTACATTGATCGAGCGATCAAAGCTCATGGTTGGGAGAACTTCACCGTCGGTGTCCTCGAACAGTGCTCAACTCTTGACGAGCTCAACGACCGTGAACGCTATTGGATCGCGACGCTCAACACTAAGTCACCAAATGGCTACAACCTCACCGACGGCGGCGAAGGCTCACTCGGCTATCCGCTGTCTCAAGAGGCAAAGGATAAAATTTCTGCAACTCGAAGTAAGCGTGCCGTCATTTGCATCGAGCTCGGGATAACCTTCGAGTCGGTAACGAAAGCAGCGACGTTCGCGGGCGTCACTCCGACATTCATTGTCCAATCTTGTCGAAAACCAAACAGGACTGCTGCCGGGTTTCATTGGCGATATCTTGATGAATCCTCCGGCAATGAAATCGCGCGTCAGAACATCATCGCGAGCCATGGTAAACGCGCTGTTCGTTGCATTGAACTCGATCGGGTTTTTCCATCTATCAAAGAAGCTGCCTATTGGGCAGGTGTCGGAATACCGGCAATAGCCAAAGCCTGTAACGACGACAATAAAACCTCCGCCGGATTTCATTGGGCTTACTGTGGGGCTCCTTTTCACAGTGAAGAGACACGCAAAAAGATCAGCCACGGACATCGGCGTTCCGTTGTTTGCATCGAACTCAACATGGTGTTTTCGTCGATAACGGAAGCAGCCGCGTGGGCAGGGGTTTCAGCATCTGCTATTACCAATGTCTGTAAGAAACTATCTAATACTGCTGGAGGATATCATTGGGAGTATGTCAACTGATCATTCGTAACGCAACGCATCGATCGGATCGAGGCGCGCCGCACGTCGAGCAGGCAATATCCCGAAGATGATCCCGATCGCCACACTGAAACAGAACGCCACCACGATCGACTCAATGCTAATCACCGTCTTAAATCCTCCAAACTGAGAGATCGCCTTCGATAACCCAACCCCCATCAAAATACCAACGATGCCTCCCGCCACACTTATCATCACCGACTCAATAAGGAATTGCAGCAGTATCGAGTAATACGTCGCCCCCAATGCTTTGCGTATTCCGATCTCTCGCGTCCGCTCTACAACGCTTGCAATCTCAATGTTAGAAATTCCTACTCCCCCGACGATCAAACTGATCCCCGCTATCGAGCCCAGCAACAACGTCAGCATCGTCGTCGTCTCGCTCATCGTCTCCATCAGCGACGTCAGATTCCTCACGTTGAAATCGTCTTCGGCGTCCTTCGCAATTCTATGCCTCTGCCTCAATAATGTTTCAATCTGCGCCTGCACCTGATCCATCTTGTCGGCGTCCGTCACCTGCACGTTGATCGATCGAACATACGTGACGCCGATCAATCTCTCCTGCGCCGTCGTCAACGGGATCAACACTATGTCATCTTGATCGCTCCCCATCGACGACGACCCCTTCGACGCGATCAACCCGATCACCGTGTACGGCGACGACCCGATCCTGATCTTCTTGCCGACGGGATTGACTTCCCCAAACAAATTCGTCGCCACCGTCGTGCCGATCACCGCCACCCTGCTCCGAACATCAACGTCGTGCTCGGTGAAGAACAACCCGCTCTTGAGCGTCAACGATTGGATCGATACGTACTCCGGCACCACCCCCTGCACCGATGAATTCCAATTCTCATGTCCGTAAACGATTTGATACGAGCCGCTCACCGTCGGCGATACGTACTCGACATTTTTGATCCGCTTCTTGATCGCCTCGGCGTCGTCATAGGTCAACGTGATCACCGAGCCCGCCGCGCCTCTGATCCCTCCGCGGTTCGACGAGCCCGGCATCACCACCAGCAAATTCGATCCCAATCTCGAGATCGAATCGACGACGTTCTGTCTCACGCCCATGCCCACGCTCACCATCGCGATCACCGCCGCCACTCCGATGATGATCCCCAGCATCGTCAGCATCGTCCGCAGTTTGTTTGCGATCAATGACAACGCCGCCATTTTTAGTAACTCGGTGAACAGCATTTCAATCGCTCCCGATCTCGTCGTGGAGCGCGAACGCATTGTGATTGTGGATCGACTCGAAGTTCTCGCACTCAACGCTGAACGATCGCACGCCCTTGATCGATCTCAACGCAATCACCACGTCGCGCAAGATGTCCTCTACAAATTTCGGATTGTCATAAGCCGCTTCCGTTACAAACTTTTCGTCCTCGCGCTTGAGCAGAGGATAGATCGCCGACGACGCCTGCGCTTCGATCAACGCCGTCAACTTATCAATCGTGATCGTCGGTCCGCCGTTGAACGCCAGCAACACACTGCACAGGCTCCGTTGATTATGCGCCCCGACCGTCGATATCTCCCGACTGCATGGACACAACGTCGTGAACGGCACGCTCAACCCCAATTGAAATGCCGTTCGCCCTTCGACCAGCGACGCCACAAACGAACAATCCACGTCGAGCAACGAAGTCCGCTCGCTCACCGGCGCCCGTCGTTCGAGAAAATATTTGAAGTCGAGCCGAATATGCGCGGCGTTGGTCTCGAGCTTGTCAATCGCCTCGCGCAGGATCGTGTCGAGAGTGCGGAAGGCGATCGGCTTATTGATCCAACCGTCAAGGATTTCCATCAGCCGACTCATGTGCGTGCCGCGTAAATTTTCGTCGAGCGCCACCGTGAATCGAACGATCGCCTGAACGGGTTGAGTTTGACCTCCGTCGTCGATCAAAAAAGGCAGGCAAACGCCGCTGACGCCTGTCTGCTGAATGTAAATCCCTCGCGTATCGGGCTGGTTCTGAACATCAATCATATTTTGATTTCCTCTCGTTAATTTCTTTGAGCAACGACAGATAACTTTCGTATCGTTCGGCAAGAATCTCGTGGTCGGCGACGGCGGTTTTGACCGCGCAATCGGGCTCGTGCGAATGCGAGCAGGGATTGAAACGGCAATGCGCGGCGAATTGCTTAAACTCCGGGAAGCAGTGAGCGAGGTTCCGTTCGTCGACGCCGAGATCATCAAGCTCGACGGCGCTGAAGCCCGGGGTATCGACCAGATATCCTCCCGAGAATTTCAGCAGTTCGGAAACGCGAGTGGTGTTCTTGCCGCGACGAATGCGATCACTGATCGAGCCGACAGTTTGATTGAGGAGCGGATCGATGGCGTTGAGCAGAGACGATTTGCCGACGCCCGAAGGTCCCGTGAAGACGGTGACCCGATCGGCGACCAGCGTACGCAACTGCTCGATGCCCTGCCCGCTCCGCGCGGAAGTTTTAATGATGTTGTAGAGCCGCTCGTAACCGTCGAGGATTTTGGTATGAGGGCTGATGAGATCGATCTTGTTGATGCAGATGGCGATGTGCTCAACGTCGGAGGCTTCGGCGAGCACGAGGAAGCGATTGAGCAGCAGCGGATGAAGGTTGGGCTCCCTGGCGGCGAACGTCAAAATGATCTGATCAACGTTGGCGGCGGCGGGACGTACCATGAGATTTTTGCGATCGACGACGCGCTTAATGACACCCGAACCGTCGCCCAACAGTCTGATCTCAACGAAATCTCCCGCGCAAACGATCGTCTGCCTCTTGTAACGCTTGAGCAGTCCGCGCAATGAGCATGGGATCATTCTGCCGTCTTCGCACTCGACGAAGAAGAAGCTGTTATGAAATTTGATCACGCGCCCGAGCATGTGCCGCCTCCCTTGAAAAAATTTTTATCGACTCTTTGAGGCGTTGCTGTCACGCGAAGGCGCATCATACATCACTTGATCGCTCGGCTCCGACTCATATGACTCGGGCTCGAAACTCCGCGTCGCAGGCTCATCATAATATACCGGCTCCATGCGTTCATCAGACGGCTCCGCACTCGACCGATCATCCCTCGACGGCTCCGCATACGACGATTCATTGTAACTGCCGGACGGCTCACGTTCGGCGATCACCAGATCAACCGCCTCGCCCGAATATAATTCCGTTCCGCTCGACGGCGTTTGACTGATCACCGTGCCTTCCGCTTGCCCGCTCACTTGATAGCTCACGATCCCGACCGTCAAGCCGCGCGCCTCCAGTCCCCCGCGCGCCACGTCCAACGATGCTCCTCTCAAATCAGGCACCGACGATTTTGTTACCTTGACCGGCTCATCAACCGTTTCCTCATGCGTCGGCGATGCACTCTCGCCCCTCGACACCGTTATATCGATCAGCGACCCGCGATTGATCTTCGTGCCCACCGCAGGGTCTTGCGATAATACCGTCCCGGGCTCCTCCTCCGAATATTTTTCGTAGATCGAATCAAGGTTGAGCCCCGCTTTCGTGATCACTTCCGTCGCCGCCGATTTCGTCAGCCCTTTGAGGTCGGGCATCTCGATCTCCTCGCCGCCCTTGCTCACGTAAATCGTCACCAGCCGCGCCGACCGCACCGTCTTGCCCGACTCGGGGTCCTGCGACACCACTTGACCCGGCGGCACCGTCCCGTCGTAAGTCTCCGCCACGTTCACGCGCAACTTCCCGTCCTCGAGCAACTGTCGAGCCAACGCCAATTGCTTGCCCGTCACGTCCGGCACCGTCACTTCTTCCTGATTGAAGAAATTCCCGAACGCCAAGAACGAGCCGAGCCCGAACCCCATCAACAGAAATGCCATCAATCCCACAAAAAACATTTTCGATTGGAAGAATGATTTCTTGGCGGGCTCCGCCGTCTGCTTGCGTCGCGCCGCTCGTCTCGACGGAATTTCGGCGTCCGCTCGCGGCAGTACCTGCGTCGCATCGGGATCAGCCGTCTTGGTCATGCCGAACGTCTTTTCCACCACCGACAATTCCTGAACCATCTCCGCGCTCGTCGGTCGAACGTCGGGATTTTTATTCATCGCCCGCATCACTACCGCCTCGAGCATCGGCGGGATATTTTGTCGGTACGTCGACGGCGGCATCGGCTCCTCTTCCACGTGCTTCATCGCTATCGTCACGGGATTGTCGCCGTTGAACGGCAACCGCCCCGTCAACATCTCGTACAACACGATCCCCAACGAATATACGTCAGACTTCGGCGTGATCATCGACCCGCGCGCTTGCTCCGGCGAAAAGTAATGCACGCTGCCCATCACCGAACCCGAGTAAGTCATCGTCGATTCGGTCACCGCTCGCGCGATCCCGAAGTCGCCGATCTTTGCTCGATTGTCGCCCGTCATCAATATGTTGTGCGGCTTGATGTCGCAGTGCACTATATTGTTCGCATGAGCATGCGCCAGCCCGTTGGCAACGTCCTTTGCGATGTGGACGGCAAGCGGAATATCGAGCGGCGCCTCCGCCTTGATCTTCTCCTTGAGCGTCGAGCCCGGCACATACTCCATCACAATGAAATGATCATCGCCGTCGATCCCAACGTCGAAGATGCTGACGATGTTGGCATGCGACAAGCCCGCGGCGGCTTTCGCCTCTCGATGGAAACGCTCAATGAACTCGAGATCATTTTTATAAGCGGCGTGAAGAATTTTGACGGCGACCGTCCGACCGAGAAGGTGATCGTGAGCGCGATAGACCTCCGCCATACCGCCCGAGCCGATGCGTTCCTCGAGCACGTAACGCCCGCTCAAGACACGCTCAGTCATATTCACATCACCTCTGTTTACAGCATAATTCATCGGTTACACGACTCCCAACACGATTGCAGTGATATTGTCTTTGCCGCCCGCTTCGAGCGCGGCGTTTATGAGCTCGACGGCGGGATCGCGACTGTTGCGAATGATGGCGGCGATGGCGTCGTCGTCGACCATGTTGGTGAGCCCGTCGGTGCACAGCAGGAAGACGTCTCCGTTATCGACCTTGAATGAACCGCTGTCGACCTTGATATCGAGCATCGCCCCGACCGCTTGAGTGAGATAATTCTTCATCGGGTGAATGCGAGCCGCGGCTTGACTTATCTCGCCGTTTCGAACCAGCGTCTCAACGTAGGAGTGATCGTCCGTGATCTGACCGAGGCGATCGTTCTTGAGACGGTATAGACGACTGTCGCCGACGTGCGCATAATACGCTTGATGTCCTTCGAGGTGGAGCATCGTGGCGGTGGTGCCCATGCCTTGATACTCTTGACGGTCGAGCGCGGCGTTGTAAATTTTGTTGCCGGCTTTGATGATCGAGCGTTGAAGCGTTTCGCATGTCCAGGGCAAAGGCGTTTCGCTCAAAAAATTTCTGATCGAATCGACGAGCATGCGGCTGGCTACTTCGCCTGCTGCCTGCCCTCCCATTCCGTCGGCGACGAGATAAGTTTCGGGCTCGATGACGGCAAACGAGTCTTCGTTATGAGATCGCACCAAGCCCGGATGCGTCGCCTCATAGTGTTTCGACATCTGGTCACTCTCCAATCGTTTTACGCTTACAGTACTTCGTAGACGAGGATCGAATTGCCGATCATGATCTTGTCCCCGGGACGCAGCACATGTTTTTCGATCGACTTCTTGTTGACAAATGTACCGTTGAGACTGCCCGCGTCCCTGATCACATGCCGGTGCCTCTCGTACGACACATAAGCATGCACTCTCGACGCTCCGTCGTCATCGAGCACCAGATCATTCGAGCTCCGCCGACCTATGTACACTTGCCTTTCGCCCAGCACCAGCTCGAGCTTCTCATGATCCTTCACGCTTAACATCGCAATATCATATTCGATCTGACGCGGCAGGATCGTCTTCATCGACGTCACCGGCATCTTCTTGTCGGCGACGATCGTCTGATCATTTTCGCCGACCGCCGCGTCCTCCACCAGCGTCTTCGACAGCACATCATTTTCGAGATCGATCGTGTCCTCGTCGGTCTTGCCGTCGTTTATGTATTTCGAGCGAACCACTATCGCATCATCGCCGTCGAACATCTTTTCGATGTGCACCCCGAGGTTGCCGTCCATGAAACAGTTCTCGCGAATGATCTTGCGCTCAACCGTCTCGTAGAGCGCCCTGATGATCCGCGCCGCCGACAATCGATGGCAATCCTCCTCGCTCAACAGAATTGTATAATCGTTCGGCACGATCAAACCTTCGGGAGTTTTCTGTTGTTGACGGACGACTTCTCGTTCAAGTGCTTTTATCAGCGCCGACGGTTCCACGGAGCCGCGCTTCTGAAACAGGCTCGCGAGCTGCCCCGTGATTGCCGATTCGATTTTGGAAAAGCCCAATGCCCTTTCCTCCCTTTGCAATTTGCAAGATTATATCACAGGCGTGAATGGGATCAAAGCTAAATGTATCCGTTATGTTTGAGCTGTCGATAGATCGAATAGAAAGCGCCGGGCAATCCGATCAAAATTCCGATCAAGCGTCCCTTGCCGTCGAGCTCGAACACTTCATCGACGAGCCCGCCGAGGTAGAGGCAGATCAGCATGAACGCGGCGAGGTAGATGCCCACGCCCGAGAGGATCGCGAACGCCTTCCACATTTCGAGCCCTCCTTTCGACTGTTGACATTATGCGATATGATCATTGTAAAGTCAACGGGGAGTGATGTGATGATGAGAGCGATAGCGACGACGGGACGACGAAATCAGCGCGGCTCGATCGAATTGGCGCGGGAGGCGGCGGCTCGACTTGAGATTGAATTTGTGGATAGGCGTGATCGAGCGATAGAGGAGTTGGCGCGCGCGTATGGCGTCGACGAGATCATCATTGCCAAAAAAAATACGCTCCGACTGCTGACGCTCGACGAGCGGGGCGAGGTGCGCGAGATATTTTTTCATCCGTCGACGGCGCACTTGAGGATCAAAGCGTTGCGCTTGGGCGACGGAGATCGAATGATTGACGCGATGGGCTTGACGGAGGGCATGCGCGTACTCGACTGCACGTTGGGCTTGGGATCGGATTCGATCGTTGCGAGTTACGTGAGCCGCTGCGAAGTGGTGTCGATTGAGATCAATCCGTTGATGGCGTACGTGGTCGAGCGCGGGCTTCGAACGTTCGAGGGCGACGGTCGGCATGTGATCGAGGCGATGCGTCGGGTGCGGGTGCTGAACGCCGATTATATTGACGTGCTCCGCGCGGAGCCTGCCGACTCGTTTGATGTGGTGTACTTCGATCCGATGTTCCGTCATGCGCTCGAACGCAGCAGTGCGTTGAACGTGATACGAGAGGCGGCGGATCATCGTCGTGTGAGCGTTGAGGCGATCGAGCAGGCAAAACGTGTGGCTCGATGTCGGGTGGTGCTCAAGGAGAATGCGAGGAGCTTGGAGTTTGAGCGACTGGGATTTAAAAAATTTGTGGGCGGGCGGTACAGTCCGATCAAGTACGGCGTCATCGAGCTCGATCAGTAGCCGCCTTCGAAAATATCTCGCTCGGCGGTCACTTCGAGATCGGTTCGCGGGATATCGTTGACCGTCGGCGTCACCGTCACCTTGTAGTGATTGCCGCTGACCGTCGAAACGATCTTAAACTCCACCGTCATGCCGCCGTCCTCTTCTTCGCCCAACAGATTGTTGAACGTCTCGGTCGTCGTCTCCATTGAAGGCGGATCACCTTTCGCGATCGACTGACGGATTTCGGCGAGCCGACCGTTGGCGAGATGAAGTCCCGCCGTCTTGACTGCCATATCGTGATTGATCTTGTGCGCGCTCTGAAATCCTCTCATCACCAACAGCGCCGCCATCGACAGGAGCATCGCAATCAACAGCGTCTCGATGAAGATGAAGCCTCCGCAGTTCGACAGTCGTTTCATCATTGCCGATCGATCCGCATTCGTCCGTAGCCCTGCAACACGACCGTTCGTTGAACTTTACCCTTCGACAACACTAATGTGCCCTCTTTAGTATTATCGGAAGAGGAGAAATCACCGTACACGTCAAAGCCAATGTTTATCGGTGCCCTGCCAATATTGTTCTTTAAGCGCAAGGAAAAATCGCGCTCGAAGTAATGTTTGTCTCCGAGGTACTCAGAGTAACTTTGCCTATTTAATCTGTAGTAAATTGGTGTTTCCGAGTTTTGGATTTGGAGCTCGAGAGCTTTTCCGACATAACCGCTTTGCTGTCCAAGCCGAAATCTTTCGTAGTTGGCGATCCTGCAGACGGACTTGGTATAATGGAGCGTGGAGTGCAGGCGTCTGATCTCGTAGTCGACATAGATCACATCGAGCATGTAAGAGAGCTTGGGCAGAACGATAGACGCAAGAATGCCGAGTACCGCCGCCGCGATCACCGCCTCCAACATCGCCAGCCCTCCCTCTCCCCGAACGTACCCCATCACTCAGCCACTGGTTGCCGCCGGCTTGTAACCAAACTCACCGGAGGTTTTCCCGCCAAAAGTTCCGCGGAAGCCGCCGCCCTTGTCGGCAGCAGCCGAAGAGATTATATATTTCTTATCGGAAGGCAAAGCCTCAGCCGATGTTCCGCCCATAAATATTTTGCCGCTTTGAGGCGGCACAATATTTTCAGCGTCAGTCAAATATTTTTTGAGGACGTCGATATCAGCGCCGTTGGTGAGCGCAGCAGTTTCATTCATCTCGTAGAGTTGAATGGCGGTGTCGATGGCAGTCAGATCGGATTGAACCTTGGCGGTATTGGCGCGAGCGGTGACATCTTCGAAGCGTGGCACGGCGATCGCCGCGAGAATCCCGAGCACCGTCACCATCAAGATCACTTCGAGCGTGGCGAAGCCGCCCTGTCCCAAACGTCTCATTTATAATTCCTCCCGAAAAATTTTTTCCCGCCAATGATACCACGTCGTTATGAACTTATTCAATAAAAATGGGAGCGGCAATCGCCGTTCCCAAATAAATTTTTCGATCTCAACCGTCAGTCCCGAAGGCTTGCCTTCAAAGGGCGGGCGGGTGGGATCATTTTTCGAGCCGACAACTCATCTGCGATAAGCCGTCACCTGAGTGTAGTGCTTCTTGAAAAATTCCTCCGCGACCTGCGGGAACAACGCATAACTCAAAACGTCCTCGTCCGTCGGATTGAGGAATCCCTTGTTGTTGAGCTCCTCCTTGAATTGCGCAAACGTCTCCGCCTTCGCGTCCTCGATCGAGCAGTCTTCGATGATCTGATCCTCGGGCACCTTGAGCGTGTTGATGATGAACCCGCGATCGATCGGCACCGGCGTCCGCCCGAATTTGCCGCGCGCCAAGTCTTTGAACTCGTTCGGAACCATCTTGTAACGCTCGCCCGTCATAACGTTGAACGTCGCCATCGTCCCGACGATCTGCGAAGACGGCGTCACCAGCGGAGGATAGCCCGCGTCCGCACGAACCTTCGGCATCTCGTCGAGCAGGTCTTGATATTTGTCCTCCATGCCCGCCTCTTTGAGCTGATTGGTCAAGTTCGACAGCATGCCGCCCGGAATTTGGAAGTCGAGCACGTTGGGGTTGACATCGAAATATCCCTTGAGCTTGAACTCGTCAATGAGCTCCTTCTTGACGCCCAAGAAGTGTTTGGCGATCGGAGTGAGCGCTTGACGATCGAGCGGCTTCTCCTCGTCGCGAGCGTTGGCGATGAACGCCGGCTTATCGATCACCTGATGCGCCTGATCCTCGAACATCGCGATGATTGTCTCGGTGCAGGGCTGGCTGGTGTCGCTCGAGAACGGCGACAGCGCGCAATCGATGATGTCAACGCCCGCCTCGATCGCTTTGATGTAGGTGGCATGACCGAATCCCGAAGTGCAATGGGTGTGGAGCTCGACGGGAGTATCGCCCAACGCCGCTTTCAATTTGCTGACGAGATCGAATGCAACGTACGGCGCCAACAGTCCCGACATGTCCTTGATGCAGATCGAGTGGCAGCCCATCTCCTTGAGCTCCTTGGCGAGCTCGACGAAAGTTTCATTGGTGTGGACGGGGCTGATCGTGTAGACCAGGCAGCCCTGAACCTCGGGCTTCTCGGGGCACTCGAGCGCGGCTTTGATCGCGACGCGGAGGTTGCGAACGTCGTTGAGCGCGTCGAAGATGCGGAACACGCCCACGCCATGCTGCGACGCCTTCTGAACAAATTTCTCGACCACGTCATTGGAATAGTGATTGTAGCCGAGCAAGTTCTGACCGCGCAACAGCATCTGGATCGGAGTATTTTTGAGTGCCGCCTTCAACTTGTCGAGCCGCTCCCACGGGTCTTCGTCGAGGAATCTCAAACACGTGTCGAAGGTCGCCCCGCCCCATGCCTCGAGCGCCTTGTAGCCGATCGCGTCGAGCTGAGCCAGCATCGGCTCCATCTGACGGAATCTCATGCGGGTCGCGCACAGCGATTGATGCCCGTCGCGCAAAACCGTCTCCATGATTTTGACTTTGTGTTTCGCCATCGATAAAACACTCTCCTTTATGTCAATCGACTTGAACCGTTCTGATCGAATTATAGGAACAAGTCATTAGTTTGTCAACGGGCGGGCGATAATTTGATAAATTAAATTTATCGTCGAAAGACCATGCGTCGAACGAAGTAGTAGACGACGAGGCAACCGATAACCGTCAAAGCGATCGGGAGCGCGACGAACAGAGTGAAGGCGATGAGCAACACGAGCACGAGCGCGACGATGATCCGAGTGAGGATGTGGTTGCCGAACGTTTGAGTCCAAAAGCCCGTCGAGTTGGTATTGATCCGCGCGGAATGTTGGAAGCCTGAATGTGAGCGCTGATATTGGTGATGCTCTTCATTGGAGCGAACTTCGATGGTTAGACCGTCGTAATTATTTCGTTCGACCGCCGACATCTCTCGCACGCCGGAGTCGTCAACGTTTTGATATCCGCAGAAATTGCAGCGTGAGGCGGAGCCGAGTTCCTTGCCGCATCTTCGACACTTCATGTGATCGCCGTCCTTTCAGTTTGCTCGATTGTAACACATCGGGCGAAAAAAGGAAATATCCTAATCACATCGAATAAGCCTGCGGGATCAAAAAATCTGAGAGGAAGAAAGCCTTTGGCAGCACCGATGAAACGAGTGAGGCAGTTCTTTCAAGCATTGAACTCGCAGCTGACGATCGAAGACGGGCGATATATCTCGACGCATCTGACGGCGGAGGAGCAGAAATTATTTTTTGCGATGGACGTGACGGATCAATGTCATTCGTTGCGAACGGCGTATGCGATTGAACGATTTGCGATCGACGACAAGCAAGGGGTGGATCGGGAATTTCTGATCCGCTGTGCGCTGTTGCATGATGTCGGTCGGGTCAAGGGCGACATGAGTATTGTCGGCAAGGCGGCGGCGGTGCTGGCGTCGGAAGTATTTCCCGGCGCGGGGGCATGGCTGGAGCGTCGGGGCAGTCGATTGATGTACGTGTACAAACATCATGCCGAATTGGGCGCAAAGAAATTACAAGATATCGGGCTGTTCAGGGAGGCGAAGATCGTGGCGAAACATCATTCGCCGCCGTCGCCCGACGATCCGAAGGAACTGAAACTGTTGCGGCTCGCCGACGAGAAATCTTGATCCCGACCGTTGAAAAAAATTTTATTGGAGTGAACGCATTGCAGGAGATTACGATTGCACTGCCCAAGGGGAAATTATTTAAACCCTCGGCAGAACTGTTGGCGAAGATCGGTTGGACGGCGGAGGGACTCAACGAGAAGTCCCGCAAGCTCGTCATCGCCAATGACAGTCTCAAATTGAATTTCATCATAACAAAGACTTCGGACGTGCCGACTTATGTTGAGTACGGCGCGGCGGACATCGGCATCATCGGCAAGGATGTGATCGTTGAGAGCGGCAAAGACGTCTATGAGTTGCTCGACCTCGGTTTCGGTCGCTGTCATTTGATGATGGCGGTTCCGAAATCTCGTCGCAGGGCGCGGCTTGCCGATTACGCTCATACTCGCGTCGTCACCAAGTACCCGCGCATCGCCGAAGATTTTTTCGCTCAACAGGGCATGCAGATGGAGTACATCAAGTTGCACGGCTCGATCGAATTGGGACCGTTGATCGGCTTGTCCGAGAGCATCGTTGACATCGTCGAGACGGGGACGACGTTGCGCGAGAACGACCTTGAGGAGATCGTTTCGATAATGGATTCGACGGCGCGGCTGATCGTCAATCGAGTGTCGTTCAAACTGAAATTCGATCGGATCGCGCCGCTGGTCGAGAGTCTCAAGGAGGTGCTGTCGAATGCGGCTGATTGATTGTGCCGACGTCGAGCGGGCTGAACTTCTTCGACTGTTGAGCAAGAAAAGTTTCGACGAAGTTCAATTGTCGGATCGGGTGCGCGAGGCGAACAAGAAAATTTTCGGCGCCGATCTGTCGGCGGTTGAGATCGTGCGTCGGATCGTCAATGCGGTGCGCGAGCGCGGCGACGAGGCTATCATCGAATACACGCGGCTGATCGATCGCGTTGAGCTTTCCGTCGAAAATATTTTGGTCAGCGAAGATGAATTTGCCGGCGCCGAAAAAACTGTCGAGCCAAACATAAAATCGTCATTGGAGCGGGCGGCGGCGAATATCCGTCGGTTCCATGAAGAGCAGATGCCGCGGTCGTGGATCACGTATCGGGAGCCTGGATCGATCCTCGGTCAGACGGTGGTGCCGATCGAGCGGGCGGGCATCTACGTCCCGGGCGGAACGGCGGCTTATCCTTCGAGCGTGTTGATGAATGCGATCCCTGCTCGAGTGGCGGGCGTGAGCGAGATAATCATGTGCGTGCCGTCGAAGGGCGGGGCGGTCAATCCGAATGTGCTGGTCGCCGCCAAACTTGCGGGCGTCGATAGGATTTACAAGATCGGAGGAGCGCAGGCGATCGCGGCAATGGCGTTCGGGACGGCGACGATCCCGCGCGTCGACAAGATCACGGGACCGGGCAACATCTTCGTGACGTTGGCGAAGAAGGAAGTCTACGGGCATTGCGACATCGACATGCTTGCGGGACCGAGCGAGATTTTGATCATTGCCGACGAGAGCGCCGATCCGATCTGCGCCGCCGCCGACATGTTGAGTCAAGCCGAGCACGATCCGTTGAGCTGCTCGATAGTGATCACGACCGACGCTCGGTTGTCGAAAGCGATCGCGGTTGAGGTCGATGCTCAACTGAAGGAACTGCCGCGACGTGAGATCGCTCAAGCGGCGATCGAGCGCAACGGTTTAATAATCTCCGCGCGGAGCATCGATGAGGCGGTCGAGCTGGCAAACGTGTCGGCGCCCGAACATCTTGAGCTGCTCGTTCGCGAGCCGTTCACGGTGTTGCCGAAAATAAAAAATGCCGGCGCGGTGTTCCTTGGAGGATACTCGCCGGAGCCGTTGGGAGATTACTTTGCGGGACCGAATCATGTGTTGCCGACGGGAGGGACGGCGCGATATTTCTCTGTGCTCAACGTTGAGACGTTCCTGCGTCGAATGAGTTTGATCTCGTACTCGAAGGCGGCGTTGCTCGAAAGCGCCGACGACATCATTCGTCTGGCTCAAGCGGAGGGGCTCGACGCGCACGCCAATGCAATCCGACATCGTCAATGATCTCGACCAATCGTCTTACCGGTGGCAGTCGACGACTTGATCGAGCGGCTTAAATTTACTTTTTGATCGGGATTTCGACGATGAACCGCGTCCCTTGATCGACTACGCTTTCGACTTTGATATTGCCTTCGTGGAGCCGCACCATCTCGTGAGCGATCGACAGCCCCAAGCCGTTGCCGCCCATCTCCCTCGAGCGCGCCTTATCCACTCGATAAAATCTCTCGAACACCCGATCCAAATCCTCGGGCGCGATGCCGATGCCCGTATCTATTATCGAGAACCGCGCCATCGCCTCAAATATTCCGTCGAAACGAACCATCACCGTGCCGCCTTCGGGCGTGTACTTGATCGCGTTGTCGACCAGGATCAGGATCACCTGCTTGAGCTTCTGCTCGTCCGCGCGAACTTTGACGTCGATGATGCCTTCAGCCAGCAGATTGATATCCTTCTTCTGCGCCAGCGGTCTCATGATCCGCACGTTCTGATTGAGCAACTCGCCGAGGTTGAGCGTCTTCCATTGCATTTTGAGCGCATTGTTGTCCGAGCGCGCCACGATCAACAGATCGCTGACGAGCTTGGACATTTTTTTTACCTCGCTCTTGACGTCCTCGATGATCTGACGCAGGAACGGCGACGTGATCGATTGATCCAACAACAGCAGTTCGGCGCTCGACATCACCACCGCCAGCGGCGTCCTCAACTCGTGCGACGCGTCGGCGGCAAATTGTTTCTGCTTCTCGTACGCCTCAACCAGCGGAATGAGCGCGCGCCCCGCCATGTAATATGCCAGCGCGGTCATGCCCATCAACGCGACGAATCCGATCAGCAACAGCAGGTAAGTCGTTTTTTGCAGTCCCGAATAGAGAGTGGTGACGTCCTTGCCGACGAACACCGTATGACCGACGCCGCCCGCGTTGATGGTTCGCGCGGTGATCATTATCGAGATCATTCTGCCGTTCTCGCTCGGACGGTTGAACACCTGAACTTCGCCTTGCGCGTTATCCCAATTGCGAATGTGATCGAGAATGAAGAACTCGAATTTATAAGAGGCGCGGGAGAAATCGAGCAAGCGGTTGTCCTCGTCGAAGACGTAGAAGAACAGTCGATCGCCGTAGTTGGTAAAGTTTTGAGGGGAGGCTTCGGGATCGTAGCGATCGCGTTCGCGGAACTCGGCGATGGAGTATGAGGCATCGAGCAACTCTTGAGCCTGTTCGGAGAACATCGCCCACTCCATTATGCGATGGACGAAAAAAATCAGCGCGACCAGAAACACACCCATCAACAGCGAGTAGAAGAGTGTAAGTTGTCGGCGGCTGCGTCCAAACATTTCCATGCATTAAATTTCCTTCACTGCCAAAAATTTTTGTGCGGCGGCTTCTCCCGATGAGAGCTCAGCCCGCCTCGAGACGATAACCGATCCCGCGCACGGTCTTGATCGAGATGTTGCCGTCGACCTCCTGCAACTTCTTGCGCAATATCTTCATGTATGAGTCGATGTTGTTCGACGTGATGTCGCGCTCCAAGCCCCATATCCGATCGAGTATGATATCGCGCGGCACCACCACGCCCAAATTCTGCGCCAACAGATCAAATATCTGAAACTCGCGCGGCGACAATTGGATCACTTGATCCTTCTTCTTGAGTATCTTGGTCGTCCGATTGAGCGAGAAGTCTCCGATGTCAACGATCTCCTGCTGAATCTTTTGGCTCGACCGACGCCCCAACGCTCTCAACCGCGCCAGCAGCTCGGCGAACTCGAAAGGCTTGACAAGATAATCGTCGGCGCCGGCGTCGAGCCCCGTCACCCGATCCTCAATTGAATCCTTCGCCGTCAGCATGAGGATCGCCTTCTCGTAACCGTTCTCTCTCAATCGACGACACGCATCAATGCCGTTCTCGCCGGGCATCATCCAATCGAGAATCAACACGTCATAATCGGAGTACATCGCATATTCGTAAATGTCGGTGCCGTTGGTCACCCACTCCACAGAAAATTTATTTTGCTCGAGCATGTATTGAATGATGTTGCCGAGCCGCTTATCGTCTTCGGCAAGCAGAATCCTCATCGTCTATCACTCCTTGTTGTAATGGCTGAAGCTGCCAATCTTGAGGTGCGGAAATTTATTTTCGAGCGTCGACAGAAATTGTTTGGTGCCGACGTACTTTTCGTTAGACTTGGGCATGATCCCGAAGAAGTAATCGGGATCGATGTTGAGGTTGCGCAATTGGATCATGTCAACGGGGAGTTCCGTCAAGAAATCGATCCAAGCGTTGAGCTCGTCGAGCCGATCGTTGAAGCCGGGCAAGTAGAGCAGATTGAGCGACACGTAAACATTGCGATCGAGCGCGTAACGGATCGATTGTTTGACGTCGTCGAGCGAGTAATTTGATCGATAATAGGCGTCATAGGAGTCGGGGCGCGCGCTGATGATCGAGACACGGATCGAATCGAGCCCGGCATCGATAATTTTTTTGAGCCCGACGGTGAAGCCGGCGTTGGAATTGATGTTGATCATGCCGTTTGGTGTTTGCTCTCTGACGTTGATGATCGATTGAGCAATGCGGTCGGCGGCAAGCGACGGTTCGCCTTCACAGCCTTGACCGAAACTTATAATTGCATCGGGAGCGTCGCGGAGATGGTAGACGGCGATATCGGTTATCTCTTCGACGGTCGGGTGGAATGTAATTCTCGATTGAGGCGACGGACAACATTCAGCCTCTTGCAATGAGATGCAACCGAGACAGCGGGCGTTGCATGTCGGCGACGTGGGAAGTCCCGCCTCCCAACGGTGATAGAATAAATTTTGAGCGGTGAGACAATGCCATTCGAGCGAGCAATGCGCGAGGTGATCGACGAGCCGATTATCGGGGAGTTCCTTCTTCACCCGTTTGATGCGCCGACGGAGATCATGGGAGTTGTACTGATCGGGATTCCATTTGAAATTCTCGTCGGTGTTGATGGCGGCGACGTGTAATTGATCGCGGTAGAGGGCGACGGCGGCATACCCGAACAGCGGCAGCGGCTTATCCGATCGGTGATTGAGATCGGAGGCGGGCAAATGGGATCGAGTGAAGCCGGCGGGCAAGATCGCCGAAACTGCATTGCCCTCGAGCGTGATCAATTGACCGTCGGGAGCGAAGCCGACGGCGGGGTGATCGGGCAGGAACATGAGATCGGCGGCGTCGGGCAACGGGATCAGATCGGACGGTTGAAGGCGAACGAGCGACGAGCCGATGCGGGCGGCAGCGCAGACGTTCGGGGCGTCGAAAATTTCTCCGCGCGGATCGGCATAAAGCGCCGTGATCCGATCATTCCGATGCTTGGGGCGTCGGCTCATTGTTCTTCGCCTTCTTCTTCTTTGGATTGAATTTATTCATGGCGGCATCGATGCCGTCCTCGACGATGCTCAGCACCGCCGGCACCAAACTTTCTATCTCCTCTTTGATCTTGGGCGCGTCCTCGTCGTTGAACGGCGACAGCACATGAGCGTTCACCGTCCAATGCTCCGGCGGGCGCCCCACTCCGATCCGCACTCGAGCAAAATTCTCGTCGCCGCCCAAATGCTCTATTATCGACGACACGCCGCGATGCCCGCCTCCCGAGCCCTTCGGTCGCAATCTGATCATGCCGACGGGCAAATCCATGTCGTCATGCGCCACGATCAGATCGTCGACCGTCAATCGGTAGTAATCCATCAACGGACGCACCGCCTCGCCGCTCAAATTCATGAACGTCTGCGGCTTGACCAACAAAATCTTCTCGCCCCCGACGTATGTCGCCGTCACCAGCGCCCGAAATTGTTCGCGCCAATCGGGAGCGTTCAATCGAGCCGCCAACGCGTCCGCCAACATGAATCCCACGTTGTGTTTGGTCGCCGCATACTCCCGCCCGGGATTGCCCAGCCCTGCGAATATCTTCATGCTCTCACCGTCGGCGACTTCGACGGCTTGACCATGATCGCCGACGCCGCCGATGCCGGCAATCGGTTCGATGAATTCTTCGTCGCCAGCTCGTAACTCTTATCGAGCCGCTTGATAATTTCCTCCGTCGGCACCGACCCGTTCAGGCAGATCGTCAGCCAATGCCTCTTGTTCATGTGGTACCCGAAGAAATATTTTTCATCGTCGATCAACGCCGTCAGCTCATCGGGATCGATCCGAAGGTCGAGTATCTCAATGAGCTCCGTGCTGTTGAAGCCCAACCGATCCGCCGTCACCGTCAGCAGGATGCCGTACCACTTGCGGCTGTCCTTCCGACGCAACACCGCGTACTTCGGAAATTTATCCCACAAGTATTCGAGCTCGTCTCCATGCGTGCGACGCGCGTACTCGATCAGTTGACGTGCCTGATTCGATTGGAACAAATCTTTGTCGAAACACGACGCCTCGATGTGCCGCAACACCATCTCATATTCCTCGTTGAGCTGCCCGACGTAACTGCCCGTCGCATTATCGAGCAGGTGCAGCACATATTTTTCGCCCGTCTCGTTGTCGAGCAGATCGGTTTTGACAACGTCGTCGCCCTCGATGGTCACCGTCAAGAGCATTTGCCCCTTCGCCAGCGTCGTTTGATAAACATATCGCCCATCGATGAGCTCAAACCCGTAATTGAGCAGTGCCGTCGGATTTGCCTTTCGATCGCTGAACAAGGTGTCCGTCAACATTTTGCATCACTCCTTTTGGTTCAACCGTTGAGAATTGGATCGCCGATGAAGAACAGATACCCGAGTACGATGATGCCCAGCACAATTCGATACCAACCGAATGCGGTGAAGTCATTCTTCTTGATGTACATCAGGAGGAATTTGATCGAGATGACAGAGACGATGAACGCGGTGATCATTCCGACGGCGAGCACGATCAATTCATTGGTCGAGTAGTCGAAGCCGAATTTCAGCAGTTTGATCAGGGACGCGCCGAACATCACGGGGATCGCCAAGAAGAAAGTGAACTCGGTTGCCGCCACGCGCGAGGCGCCGAACAAGATGCCGCCGAGGATCGTTGCGCCCGATCTCGAAGTCCCGGGCACGAGCGCCAGCACTTGAAACAGTCCGATGATCAATGCGGTCTTGTAATCGAGGTGATCGACGTCGCGGCAGCGCGGGATTCGATAGCGATTGAAGTGCTCGACGACGATGAAAAGCACGCCGTAGAGGATCAGCATGGCGGCGACGACGGGCGTTGTCATCAAATGCTCCTCCATCCAATCGTTGAGCGGAATGCCGACGGCGGCGGCGGGTATGCAAGCGATGATCACTTTGAGCCAGAGCTTGAAAGTGTTTTGCCGTTGGAGTTTATTTTTCCAAGGCGAGAAAGGGTTGAGCCGTTCGAAGTTGAGCACGACGACGGCGAGGATCGCTCCGAGCTGAATGACGATGAGGAACATGTCCATGAATTGCTTGCTGACGTTGAGCTTGATGAACTCGTCGACGAGGATCATGTGTCCGGTGCTGCTGATGGGCAGCCATTCCGTGAGCCCTTCGACGACGCCGAGCAAGATTGTTTTGAGCAGTTCGGTCATGCTTAAATCCAATTGGGTCACCTCTATGCAAGTGATTGATCACAGGAAGATATGAATGATTGATTCGAAGGTGCGGAGGATGGCGCGTTGCATCGGGACGAAGATCATTCCGAGCACGGGCGTCATCAGAAAGACGAGCAAGATCAGGAAGCTGTAGCGTTCGATTGCTTGAAATTTGATTGCGAGCTCGTAAGGCAGGAGGTTGCGGAGAATGTGGGAGCCGTCGAGCGGAGGGATCGGGAGCATATTGAAGATCGCGAAGTTGATGTTGTAGATCAAGATGAGAGAGAAGACGGTCTTCATGCCGGTCGACATGGGGAATCCGATCTTGAACAGGATCACCATCACGAGGAGCGCGACGAACGCGGTGATGAGGTTGGCGATGGGACCTGCGGCGGAGACCAAAATATCGTCGCGCCTCGGATTTTTAAAGTTGCTCGGATTGACCATGACGGGTTTCGCCCAACCGAATTTGATCAGGAAGAGCATCAACAGCCCGAAGGGATCGATGTGAGCGACGGGGTTTAGGGTGAGGCGCCCTTGCATGCGCGGCGTGAAGTCGCCGAGGGCGTCGGCAACTCTGGCGTGCGCGTATTCGTGTATGGTCATGGCGATAACGAGACCGGGCAATCCTGCAATGACGCCCATCAAGAAACCGCCGAGATCATCAAACATTGTATCACTCCATTCAGCATTGATCTTGTATTAATCCCGCCCGCCCACCCTTTAAAGCTATCGCTTTATAAACAAAACGGTCGAAGGGCGGCGTCCTTCACAGCCTTTGGGGCGACGGCGGAAGGCTGGGCGCCCGCCTCCTCATGGGGGCGGCTCGCCCTACCCCTTTTCGTCAACCGAAACCAGTTGGGATCGAGGGGCTACGCTCTTCAAAATCTTTTGGGGCGACGGCGGAAGGCTGGGCGCCCGCCTACTCATGGGGCGGCTCGCCCTACCCCTTTTCGTC
>JAFUXN010000058.1 GCA_017477125.1 Selenomonadaceae bacterium | reverse complement strand
CCCGCTGTTGATCGAAGCCAACGATTATGGGCGATGGATAAAGTAACGGGCGCCCGCCTTCCTGCTGGGGCGGCTCGCCTTATCCACATTAAAATCTTTGAACGACGAAAGGGCGTCGTCCGCCCCGCGAGCAGGCGGCGACGCCTTTCTCTCATAACCCCTCCTCGGTTGAAGCTCAACGGTTGAAGGGGGGTGACGGGAAAAGAAAGGGCGCCCGCCCTCGATGCCGGCGGCTCACCTTCTGCGCATAAAATTTTTTGAACGGAGGAGCCGGCATCGTCCGCCCCGCGAGCCGGCGGCGACGCCTTTCTTTCATATCCCGCGCCTCGATCAGTAGTTGAGCATGAAGTTGGCGGCTTGTTTCGCCAAGTATCGGAAGAAGATATATCCCGCCGCATACGACGGCGCATTCAAACCCGAGAAGCTCACCTCCGCGGTGCTCGTCGCCGCCGACAGCGCGCCCCTCAACACCGTCGGCTGCTCTACCATCTTGACCAGATCGATTTGCCGCTCGTCGTCGATCCCATGCGTGAGCTCCGCCGTCCCTTCCTTGACGTACGCGGGCAGGTCGCCGAAGTTGAGAATGTTGGCGGCCATTACCGCATGCGTAAACTCATGCGCCAGCACCCGATCCAAGTAGCTCGTCCCTCGCCGCGCGGAGCGACCATCAACATCGGTGATCTGATCGTAGTACGCCATGTTGATCTGCAACGTGAGCTTGACCGTTCGACCGTTGAGCGACGAGTTTTTGATCAGCGCCAGGTTTGAGTTGTTCGGTCTCGACAGAAACTCAACATCGAGCTCGCGCACCGTCGCCGATCGATTCTTGAACGAATATATCTCGCCGTACGATTCTTCGATCAGCCTCAACGGTTCCGCCACCCACCACGACTTGAGCCCGCGCACGATCTTCTGTTGAGCGGCGGGCAACGAATTGAAATCGGCGTTGAGCTTGACGGTCAGCCCTTCGACGACAAAACTGTTACCGATAAAATTCTCCTCCGCCGTCCGCTCGTCGACGATCGATGTCGCCGTCTTGATCACATTGCCGCCCGCATCCCAACCCGTGATAGCTCCCGTGTCATCGTTGTAGAGGTCGATGCCGCATTTGTCGGCGAGGAATGTCCGAGCGTCCTTCGAACGTTGAGCGTCGCTGACCAGTTGATTGATCAGATCGGTCGTACCGTTGAACGTCGAGCAGGCTTTGATCGCATCGTCGACCGCCGCCGCTCCTCTCGCCGTCGTCTGATCAAGCGCCGACATGAATTTCTTGATCACGTCCTGAGGCGAGTAAGTATAATGACCGCCGATCGTTTTGACGCGCGGACCGCGATTGTCGGTGATGCGAACCATTCTGCCCTTGGCGTTCTTGATGGTGATCGAGCCGCTGCCGATCGTCAACACGACATCATCGCCGTTGATCCGCGCTCGGTCGACGCCGCTGTTGTTGACGGCGAGAGTGTCATTGCCGCTGAAGCCGACGAGCACCGTTTGACCTCCGACGTACCTGAACAGATTATCGCCCGACACCGCGCGGAGGGTGTTCTGTCCGCCGACTGAAGTGAGCGTGGCGTTGGCGTGAGCGCCGTTGTAATACTCATAAGAGCAATCGCCCTGACCGTCGGCGTTGACGACCAGTTGAGCGTCGGCGCAAATTTTTATGAGCGTCTGATTGGAATTGAGATTGAAAACGGTGGTGCCGGTCGAAAACATGGTGACGGTGTCTCTGCCGTTGGAAGTGGTGACGGTAGAGTTGATGGCGGCGTCTGTGAGATTGATCGACGCGCGACCCGAGCCGCCGACCATGATCGCTCCGGGCGCGAGGCTGATGAGAGTGTCATTGCCTGCACCACCCGCGAGAGTGCAACCTGCGCCCTGTTGATGCTGAATGAAATTGTTGCCGGCATCGGCGCTGATGAAAGTGTAGGCGCCGTTGTTATAGACGGTGTCGTTGCCGGCGCCGGCGTTGATGATCACGTTGGAGCCTTGATTATAAATCTCGTCGTCGGAATTGCCGCCGACCATGGTGACGTAATCGCCCCAGTTTTGAAGTTGACCGCTGCCGCTCAAGACGACGCCGTTGCGAGTGTTCTGTTGAGCCATGAGCTCACTCCCTTCTGATTTTGAAAGGAAAATATATTCGACGGCAGCCGATGCCGCCGCCCTCATAAATTTTCCCGATGGTCGGCTGAAACAAAAGGGCGATCCGCCTCGGGCGTTGGTGGATGCCCGTCTTCTAACGTCGCCCTTCAATTGTTCAGCTGCCGACCATGGGCAAGGGCGCGCCGCCACGTGAGCCGGCGGGCGCCCCTATTTCACCGCCGCCCCAAAATGTTTTTCACCGTCTCTAAACGTTGAGCCGACGATTAAGGATCAGGGCGAGCCGCCCCGTGAGTTGGCGGGCGCCCTTCCTTTACTCGTCGCCCTTCAATTGTTCAGCTGCCGACTATGGACAAGGGCGAGCCGCCACGTGAGACGGCGGGCGCCCGTCTTTCACCGTTGCCCTTCAATTATTCAGCCGTCGACTATGGGCAAGGGCGAGCCGCCCCGTGAGCAGGCGAGCGCCCCTTCTTCGACCGTCCCTTTCAATCGTTCAGCCGTCGACGATGGGCAAGGGCGAGCCGCCGCGTGAGACGGCGGGCGCCCCTTCTTCGACCGTCCCTTTCAACTGTTTAGTTGCCGACCATGAACAAGGGCGAGCCGCCTCGTGAGTTGGCGGGCGCCCGTCTTTAACCTCTACCCTTAACCGTTGAACTACTGAACACGGACAAGGGCGAGCCTCCGCGTGAGTTGGCGGGCGCCATTCTTTCCCCGTCTCCCTTCAATCGTCAGAGCCCCAACCATGTTCAGAGCACTCTGCTCATGAACAGGGCGAGCCGCCCCGAGCGGGAGGCGGGCGCCCGTTTTTTCGATCGCTTTTATGTAATCAATTGAACCGCAGATAAGTTTTAAGTTTGGTGAAGTCGATGGCGGTCTTGAGCTCTGGGTGCCGACGGAGGTAGTGCTGTTGATCCTCGTCGAAGGCACTGAACGATCTGATCCGCGCGGCGCGAGCCAGACACTTCCTTGCGAACTTCGGATTGCTGATCGGATCGTTAATGGTCAAGCCCACGCATGCCACCGCAGGCTGCCGTCCACGATTGGCGATGAAGTTCAAGTGCAACTCAACCTGCGGCTCGTCCTCTCCGCTCGGATAGTAGACGCCGCACTCTTGAGTGTAGGGATCAATGACGGCGAAAAGCACGTCCATCAGCATCGACAGATCCATCTTCTTGGGATTGAATTCGATCTCAACGCCGTCGATGGATTGATCGTTGGCATTAATCGAGCCGACGAGGACATTGACGACGCCCGGGACGTCGACAAAAACCTCTTGGAGCTCGCGATGATCGCCGCCGCTGAAATAAATTTTCTTGGTGTACATGTCAATCACTCCTTGAGGGATTATACAACGGCGGCGAAAAAATTCAAAGGCAATGTTGACGGCGCCGGGATAAGTGCTACAATGATTGTCTACAAGGAGGCTGATCGAGTTGATCATATTGGCATCGGGCTCGCCGCGACGACATGAGCTGTTGAAGAAAATCGTCCCCGAGTTCAAAATTGAAGTGAGCGACGCGGAGGAGGAATTGAAATCGACGACGCCGATCGAGTTGGCGATCGAGAATGCGCTGTTGAAAGCGTCGGCGGTGGCAAAAAAATATCCGTCGGACGCGGTGATCGGAGCAGATACGATCGTGGTGCTCGACGGAGAAATATTATTGAAGCCGCTCGATGAGGAAGATGCTCGACAGATGTTGAGGAGATTGTCGGATCGAATGCACGAGGTGATAACGGGGCTGGCAATTGTCGAGGGGGCTCGTACGGCGATGGCTTACGAGATCACTCGAGTATATTTCGGGTCGATGAGCGACGAGGAGATCGCTCGATACGTGGCGACGGGTGAGCCGATGGACAAGTCGGGCTCGTACGCGTTGCAGGGAGGAGCGGCGCCTTACATCAAGAAGATCGAAGGCGATTGGTCGAACGTGGTGGGCTTGCCTCTGTACCGATTGAGATTGTTGATGGAGAGTTTCATGGGAGGCTCGAACGATGAGTGAGTTGGTGACGCGTGAACTGATATCGGAGATCAAGCAGTACATAGTCGAGAATCTTGAGTATGAGACGGGCGACAGAGCATTTGAACCTCGCCACTTTGATCAAGCTGCCGATTATCATCCCGACGTAAGTCATGCGATGCCTCCAATGTTTTCATCGGGCGCGGCGGTGTTTGGGGCGGCGCTGGGTGCTCAACTGTCGAAGGTACTGGCTCGACGGGAGAAGAGTTTTTCGGACGAGCTCAACGATCTGATCCGAGAGCGGGGGCTGACGACGGTAGAGGTGTACAATCGAGCGCAGATCAATCGGCAACTGTTTTCGAAGATCAGTTCGAATCCCGATTACCGTCCGAAGAAGATGACGGCGTTGGCGTTGGCGATCGCATTGGAGCTGACGCTCGAGCAGACGAAAGATTTCATAGCGCGAGCGGGCTATGCGTTGACGCGGTCGTCGGTGACGGATTTGGTGATAGAGTTCTTCATCAATCGGAAGATATATAATGTGATGGCGATCAACGAGGTGCTCTACGATTTGCAGGAACCGATATTGGGGAGCACGACGTTGGAAGATGCGAAATCGAAATTGGAGGGACGAGAGGAGCGTGGCAAGAAGAATGTATGAATTGACGGTGCGAGGAGAATTTGAAGCGGCGCATCGGATCGTCGGGTACGAGGGTAAGTGTCGACGCTTGCATGGACACAACTGGTCGGTAGAGGCGGTAGTGCGCGGGCGCGAGCTTGATCGATTGGGAATGCTGATTGATTTCAAAGTGTTGAAGGGCGCGCTCAACGGAGTGCTTGAGGAATTGGATCACCAATATCTGAACGAGTTGGAGACGTTTGAGAGAATGAATCCGACGGCGGAGAATTTGGCGCGGCACATTTTTGAACGGTTGAGTGCGTCGACGGTGATAGTTGAGAGCGGGGCGCGGGTGTCGGCGATCAAAATATACGAGACGGCAAAATCATGTGTGATGTACATGCCTGACGAGGAGGCGAGCTGATTGGAGGTGCCGTTGGTAGAAATATTTTCGTCGGTGCAGGGCGAAGGCAAGTATGTGGGCTGTCGACAAGTGTTCGTGCGGTTTGCGGATTGCAATCTTCGATGCCGGTACTGCGACACGAACTTTGAATGTCGTGGTCAATGGCAGCTCAATGATCTGATCGTTGAGATCGAACGGTTGATGGCGGAGGTTCCGACGCATTCGATCAGCCTGACGGGAGGCGAGCCGCTGCTTCATTGGGGCGTGATCAATGAGTTGGCTCGACGGTTGAGCGGGACGAAAATATTTTTAGAGACGAACGGGACGTTGGTTGATGAGCTCGAGCGAGTGATCGATGTGATAGACATCGTGAGCATGGACGTGAAGTTGCCGCACTCGATCGGTCGAGACGTGTTTGAGGATCATCGGCGGTTTATGTCGACAGCGCGGCGCAAGGATTTATACGTTAAGGTGGTGCTCGACGGCGAGACGACGGTTGAGGAGTTTGATCGAGCGGTTGAGGTGATCGGTTCGGTATCGAGAGACATCTTGTTGATCCTTCAGCCGGTGACGGTGGTCGAAGGGATCCGCGCGGTTCCGTCGAGTGACCTGTTAAAATTTCAAGCGCGTGCGTTGAGGCATTTATCGGACGTGCGGGTGATCCCTCAGACGCATCGCTTGATCGACGTGCCTTGACAAAGATTTTTCGTTTTGCTATCATCTGGCAGATCGTTTTCTAACGTTACGTACTCATTCCGTGCGGAGGTGATTAAATTGGAGGGGCGTTTCTTTAGGAAGTGTAAAGCGATCTTTTTGCCGATACATTGAGTCGCCGATTTTGAAATATGGAGGATTTCCCGAATGTTGCTCAATACCGTACCAATCAACGTAGACGGAATTTGTGCAGTCGTCTCCGATAAGATCATTCCCGTCGAAGAATACTGCAAAGGACTTGCATCGCCTAAGAAGCTCCGCAAGCTCATCAACACCACCGGCTTCGAGAGCTTGAGCATTGCCGATCCCGATGTCTGTTGTTCGGACATGTGCGTTCAGGCAGCAGAGCATCTCCTCGCTTTGACCAATAGGGGGGGGGTGAAGCGATTTTTAAGAGAAGAGATCGGCGCGCTGATCTTCGTCACTCAATCGTCGGACTACCGAGTGCCGGCTACCGCCTACACCATGCAGGAAAGGTTGGGTCTGAACGATGCGCTCGTCGCCTTCGACATCAATCTCGGCTGCTCGGGATTTGTCTATGGTCTCTACGTTGCCTCGTCGTTGCTCAGCAATCTCGGCGACAAGAAGGTACTGCTGTGTTGCGGTGATGTCGGTATTCGGTGCGGTAAACCGACCGGCACCACAGACAGCGTGATCTTCGGCGACGCGGGAGCTGCAGCTGTCATATCCAAGGCGGAGCCCGACAAGAAAACTTTGTTTAACATCAACAGTTACGGCGAGCGATGGCGTTGTCTGTATTCTAAGATGGGCGGCGACAAAATTTTGAAGGAGTCTCTTACGAAGGAGCCCGTCCCCGACTTCGATTTGTATCGGAGCGATGAACTCAATCATATGGACGGCATGGGGATTATGGACTTCACGATGAATGAGGTCGTCGACAACATCAACGAGCTCGTCAGTGCCGCCGGCTTGAGCAAGGATGACATAGGCGCCTACTTGTTCCATCAGCCGCAGAAATTGTTGGTGGATGACATGGCGACCAAATTGGAGCTGAATGCAGATTCGGTGATAGCCAACGCTCAACACATCGGCAATACGAGCTCGGCATCGATCCCGTTGTTGTTGACGGAGATCGGATCGGCTTGGAACGAGCGCTCGAACAAGCGCGTGCTGATGTCGGGGTTCGGCGTCGGTTTATCGGTGGCGTCGGTGGTCATGGATTTGGATGACACAATTTGTTTGGAGACGAAACACTATGAGCAAAGTTAGTTTTGATTTCAAGGGTAAAAATTTTGCCGTCACGGGAGCGTCGTCAGGCATCGGCAAGCAAGTCGTACTTGATTTGCTCGAGGCAGGCGCGAATGTGTTGGCGCTCGCTCGTCGTAAAGAGCTGATGGACGAAGTATATTGCACAACCCCCCCCCCGTTCCGGGGAGGTCGTGACCGGTAAGCTCGACGTTCGAGAGCAAAGCGGTTTGGATGATATGCTGAAGAATTTCGTAGCGACGCATGGAAAATTCGACGGCTCGGTATATGCGGCAGGCATCACCGACGAGTTTTCATTGAGAGCGTTCGACGATGAGAAAGCTCATAACATCATGGATACGAATTTCTTCGGCGCAGTTTCGTTTCTGCGCAAGTTAACTGCGGCCGTTTATGCCAATAAAGGTTCCGCCCACGTTTGGATCGCGTCGACGGCGGCGCACATCGGAGCCAAAAGTTTATCAGCGTACAGCGGTTCGAAGGGCGCGATGCTCGCAGCTCTCAGACCGTTGGCACTCGAGATCGGCAGTAAGGGACACAGAATTAATGCCGTCAGCCCCGGTTGGGTCAACACTGAAATGACGCAAAAAGTTGTCGATAACTCGGGGATAGAGCGAACGGGAGTAACGCAGGCTGTTCTGGGGATCGGTCAGCCCGATTATGTGAGCGGAATGATCCTGTTTCTGTTGAGCGACGGCGCAAAATGGATAACGGGAACTGATGTTGTCGTGGACGGCGGATTGTTGGCGCGCTGAGTTATATTGTGTTTGGAGGTTTGTTAAATGGAAGAAAGCGTTTTTCTCGAGAAGATGATGTACATACTTGATCTGAACACCCCCCCCCCATATGGATGATGTGCTGATCGATTTCGAGGAGTGGGACTCGCTCGCGTATGTCTCGTTCCTGTCGATGGCAAACAAAGTGTCGGGAACGCGCGTTGAACCAAAGCGCGTGAGAGCGGCGAAGACTATCGGCGACTTGTTCGAGATCGTCAAGAAGGAGAGCTGACAATGCTGTTGAAAGCCGCGCCCATTAATGTTGAAGGTGTGGCAGCCGTCATCTCCGACAAGATCATTCCCGTCGAGGAGTATTGTGCGGGGCTCGCGACGCCGCGAAAACTCCGCAAGATCATCGCCGGCACCGGTTTTGAGAGTTTGAGCATTGCCGATCCTGATGTCTGTTGTTCGGACATGTGCGTTCAAGCGGTCGAGCATCTGTTCAATGAGGGCGGCTTCTCGAAAGAGGAGATCGGCGCGCTGATCTTCGTCACTCAATCGCAGGACTATCGCAATCCCGCCATCGCTTACATCATGCAGAAGCGTTTGGGGCTCGGCATCGACCTGCTTGCCTTCGACATCAATTTGGGTTGTTCGGGATTCGTTTACGGTCTCTATGTCGCGTCGTCCATGCTGACGAACTTGGGCGATCGAAAAGTTCTGCTCTGTTGCGGCGACGTAAGCAATTGGCGGCACAAGAAGCCCGAGAATTTATCGAATGCGGTGCTCTTTGGCGACGTCGGCGCATGCGCGATCATCTCGCGTAAACCGTTCGAGGAGAAAATTTTGTTCAACATACACAGCTACGGCGATCGATGGGATTATCTCTTCTCAGAAGATGGCGGCTGTCGGCTCATCAAGCAGATGGGGTTGAACTCGTATGATTTCGATGGCATCGTCGGTGATAAATCCGAACACATGGACGGCATGAAGGTCATGGAGTTTACTCTGTTCGAGGCGGCGGACAACATCAACGAATTGATTTCTGCCTCAGGCTTGAGCAAGGACGACATAGGCGCATACTTGTTTCATCAGCCGCAGAAACTGTTGCTCGATGACATGTCTGAACGATTGGGGTTGAAGCCGGAGTTGGTCATCTCGAACGCTCAACACATCGGCAACGGCAGTTCGGCATCGATCCCGTTGTTGCTGACGGAGATCGGCTCGGCATGGTCGATGCGTCCGAACAAGCGGGTGTTGATGTCAGGGTTCGGCGTCGGTTTATCGGTGGCGTCGGTGATCATGGATTTGGACGACACAATTTGTTTGGAGACGAAGCACTATGAGCGACGTTAGTTTTAACTTCAGAGGGAAAAATTTTGCGGTGATGGGCGCATCGTCGGGGATCGGCAGGCAGGTTGCGACGGATCTGCTCGAGGCGGGCGCGAATGTGCTGGCGCTCGCTCGTCGCAAGGAGCTGATGGACGAGGTTTTTGCCGCTTATCCCGATCAAGTTGTCACCGCCAAAGTTGATGCGCGCGATCAAGATAATCTCGATGATGTGCTGAAGGCTTTCGTTGCGGCGAAGGGAAAATTCCATGGCTCGGCTTATGTGGCGGGCATCGGCGGAGATTTGTCGCTCCGCATGTTCGATGAGGAGCGCGCCCGATATGTCATGGACGTCAATTTCTTTGGTGCGATCAAATTTCTCAAGAGACTGACCGGCGCCGTCTACGCCAACAGAGGTTCGTCGCACGTTTGGATCGCATCGATCGCAGCACATTGCGGTACTCAAGGGGTTGCGTTCTACGGAGCATCGAAGGGCGCGATGATTTCTGCATTGAGATCGTTGTCGATTGAGATCAGCAAGAAGAAGCATCGTCTCAACTCGATCAGCCCCGGCTGGATTCATACGCCAATGACGGAAGGATTCTCGGACAATACGGGATTGAGCGAAACTGAAATGCATGCTTACGACCGTTATCTTTTGGGCAATGATGGTCAGCCCCAAGATGTCAGTAATGCGGTGTTGTTCCTGTTGAGCGACGGCGCGCGCTGGATCACCGGCACTGATGTTGTGGTTGACGGAGGGTATTTGGCGAACTAAGATTTCATTGATGAGGTGTGTATTATGACTGATGAAGAGAAATTGGAAATGCTGGCAGAGGCGATGGACGTCGACGCCGGCGATTTGAGCATGGAGGATAAGCTCGCAGACAACGAGGCGTGGGATTCGCTTTCGATGTTGGCGTTCATGGCAAGCGTGTCATCAAAGTGCAAGAAGAAGATCACGCCGGGCGAACTGTCGGCAGCGGTGACCGTGCGCGATGCGTTGAATTTGATATGATCGATCTGATCGATAAAAAATTCATGGTAACGGGCGCGTCGTCGGGGATCGGGCGGGCGACGTCGGTTTTGCTGTCGAAACTCGGAGCGAAGATAGTGGCATGCGGTCGGAACGAGCAGCGGCTCGATGAAACTCTCGCTCAATGCGAGGGATCCGATCACATCAAACTTGCCTTCGACGTCAGAGATATCGCTTCGTACAAAAATATTTTCGGTCAAGCGACGGCGGACGGTCGCAAACTCGACGGGTTAGTGTATTGTGCGGGGATTGCGACGCCGACACCGTTGCGCGTCATGTCCGAGGAGACGATTCGAGAGGTGCTCGACGTCAATTTGATTTCGTTTATGATGATGGTGGCGACGTATGCAAAGAAACCGTTCAACAACGGCGGCAGCATCGTCGCCATTTCTTCTATCAACGCCCATTACCCGCACAAATGCATGAGTGCTTACGCGGCGTCGAAGTTGGCGCTCGAGGGTGCCGCCAAAACTTTATCGCTCGAGCTTGCCGACAAAAACATTCGGGTCAACTGTGTCATCGCCGGTCCGGTTCAAACGGAGATGGTTCAAGCGGTCTTGCCGACTTCGGCGGAGCAGATCATTCGTCATGCTTTGCTCGGGGTGCTCGAGCCGGAGGACGTTGCCGATTCGATCGTCTTTCTGTTGAGCGATGCGTCGAGGCGGATTACCGGTCGAGCGATGTATGTCGACGGCGGCTATCTTGGTCAGTGAGGTGTCATTATGAGCAAAGGAATTTCGATTTGGAACGAGGCGACGTATGGGCTGCTGTTCAAGGGACGCGAGCCTGACTTGAATGCTCCCGTTCGACACATCTCGGCGAGCAGCAAACTCGCGGTGTTCGAACTCGCGTCGAGACACGGGGGGGGGTTGAGCAATTCTTGACTGCGCAGGGCTTCAACGTTGTTGAGGTTTGCTCGATTGAAAATGAGCGTGATGCCATCGAGCGGCAACTGTCGAAGTACGCGGGCGATGATGATGTGGTGATCATCTTGGCGTCCGACAAGTTTTGGAATAAGCACAGCGATGTGTTCATCAGCGACGGGCATCCTTGCCAACTTTTCTCCACCATGAAGATTTATTATCAGGTGTTGCTGCCCGGGTATAAGGCGGCGTATGAGCTGTTCGACGAGGAGTTGTCTCGAGAGATTTTCACCGAGGTGCTTAACGTTCGATTCAAACTTAAAGCTCCGTCGGCGCTTTATCCCTACTTCGATCCCAATCAGTATTTCACTCTGCCCGAGATGAACATTATCGAGAACGACAGCGTTTTTGTCGATTGCGGAGCGTTCGTCGGCGACAGCGTTGAGAAATTTATCAATGCCAGCCAATCCATCTTCGGCAAGATATATGCGTTCGAGCCGAGCAAAGCTCAACAAAAGGCATTCCTGGTTCGTCGCGAGAGACTGCTGGCAGAGTGGGCGTTGACCGATTCGCAGATTCAATTGATCAGAGCCGGCGTCGGCGGCAAACGAGTGCGAGCGGAGATGACAGCCGGGATCATGAGCGATAACATTATCGGACAGACGTTCGACAAGGCGACATTCGGATCAAACAGCGACAACGCGATCGACATTGTGCCGCTCGACGAAATGCTGACGGATGAGAATGTTCGGCTCATCAAATCGGACGTTGAGGGGTTCGAGATGGAAATGTTGCGCGGCGCCGAGCAAATCATTCGGACGAAGAAACCTCTGTTGGCGCTCAGCATCTACCACAAGCTCAGTGATTACTATGAGATGCCGTTGTTTATCAAAAGTTTGGTGCCCGAATACAAACTTCGATTGCGCCATCACTCAAAAGAATTTACCGAAACGGTGCTGTACTGCACGATTTAGTTTCACGGAACAAGGAGGATACACATGAGCAAAGACGTTTCAATTTGGAACGAGGCGACGTATGGGCTGCTGTTCAAGGGACGTGAGCCCGACTTGGATGCTCCCGTTCGACACATCTCGGCGAGCAGCAAACTCGCGGTGTTCGAACTCGCGTCGAGACACGGGGGGGGGTTGAGCAATTCTTGACTGCGCAGGGCTTCAACGTTGTTGAGGTCTGCTCGATTGAAAATGAGCGTGATGCCATCGAGCGGCAACTGTCGAAGTACGCGGGCGATGATGATGTGGTGATCATCTTGGCGTCCGACAAGTTTTGGAACAAGCACAGCGATGTGTTCATCAGCGACGGACATCCCTGCCAGCTCTTCTCCATCATGAAGATTTATTACCAAGTGCTGCTCCCCGGGTACAAGGCAGTTTATGCTCTGTTCGATGAGGAGTTGTCAAAGCAGACGTTCACCGAGGTGCTCAACATTCGTTATAAGCTCAAACCATTATCGGCGATCTATCCTTACTTCGATCCCAATCAGTATTTCGCACTGCCCGAGATGAATACCATATTCAAAGAGGGCGTGTTCGTGGACTGCGGAGCATTCGTCGGCGACACTGTCGAGCGTTATGTTGATTTATGCAAAGGTATTTTCGGCAAGATATATGCGTTTGAACCCAACCGTCCTCAACAAGAAGCGTTCATGATCCGTCGCAAACGATTGCTGGCAGAGTGGGCAATGGACGAGGCGAAGATTCAGCTCATGCCGTTTGGATGTGGAAGCAAACGCTCCCGCGCAGTCATGATCGACGGCGATGTCAGAGAGGGGAACATTGCCAAACGAGTCGACATGAAAACACTTGGTTCGGAAAGTGAAGATGCCATTGAAATAGTTGCTCTCGACGAAGCGCTCAAGGGTGAAGACGTTTGCTTTATCAAATCTGATATAGAGGGCTTTGAGATGGAGATGTTGCGCGGCGCCGAACAGATCATTCGAACGCGGAAACCTCTGCTGGCGATCAGTATCTACCATACGTTGCATGACCTGTATGAAATTCCTCTGTTCATTAAAAGTTTGGTGCCGGAGTATAAGATGCGCGTCCGCCACCACATTATGGATTACGGCGACACCGTCTTGTACTGCACTTTGTAAGGTTTTAATGTCGTTCGAGGAGGACGATATGATCAACTTTGATGACAAAAGATTTATGGTAACGGGCGCCTCATCCGGGATCGGTCGGGCGACGGCGATCCTGTTATCGAAACTCGGGGCTAAAGTTGTGGCATGCGGTCGGAACGAGCAGCGGCTCGATGAGACTCTCACTCAATGCGACGGTGCCGATCACATCAAACTCGCTTTCGATGTCAGGGATATCGCCTCGTATAAAAATGTTTTCGGTCGTGCGACGGCGGACGGTCGCAAACTTGACGGGCTGGTGTATTGTGCGGGGATTGCGACGCCGACACCTTTGCGCGTCATGTCCGAAGAGACGATCCGAGAGGTGCTCGACGTCAATTTGATTGCGTTCATGATGATGGTGGCGACATATGCAAAGAAACCGTTCAATAACGGTGGCAGCATAGTTGCAATTTCGTCGTTGAGTGCACATTATCCCGATAAATGCATGAGCGCTTACACCGCATCGAAGGCGGCACTCGAAAGCGTCACTCAGACATTGGCGCTCGAGCTCGTCGATAAAAATATTCGAGTGAACTGCATCGTTGCCGGCAGTGTCCGCACCGAAATGACCTCGACGGTTTTGCCGAGCACACTCGATTTCGTCAAGCGGCAAACATTGTTAGGAATGCTTGAGCCGGAGGATATTGCCGATTCGATCGCCTTCCTGTTGAGCGATGCCTCGAGACGAATCACCGGTCGGTCAATGTACGTCGACGGCGGGTACCTTGGTCAAATGTTTGTTGCGCCCGCTCGAGATGGGAGGGGGGTTGGCTCCCAAGTAATCCGTCTGATGGCAGCGCTGAACCTGTTGGCAATGCTGTCGATAGGAGGCGTGCGGCATGAATGATATGTCTCTGTTCACCGACGTCGACGGGCATGAGTTCAGCGCCGACGACATCTATCAAGCGCTGTTATCAATCGGCGCCGACGATTGCCAAACGCTCTTCCTGCATTCCGATATAATGTTCGGCACTCCCGCCAAGGGCTTCCGCCGTCGGGAATATCTCGCCGCACTCTGCAACGCGATCGATCGGCTCGGCGTCAAATATCTCATCACGCCGACATTTACCTACAGCTTCTGCAACAATGAGCCGTTCAACGTCGTCAAGAGCCCTACATCGATGGGCGCTCTCAACGAGTTCATTCGCAAGCTCCCCAATCGATATCGCACTGTCGATCCCTTGCTCTCTCTGTCGGTTCCGATCGAGCTCAAGGAACATTTTTCAAACCTCGGGAATAATTCTCTCGGCGTCGACAGCGGGCTTGATCGATTGCATGCGATGGATGGCGTCAAATTTTTGTTCTTCGGCGCGCGCCTTTACGACTGCTTCACTTATCTTCACTACGTCGAGTGCATGCGCGATGTTCCTTACCAGTTCGACATGCGTTTCGACGGAGATATCATCGACGCCGACGGCAATCCTTATCAGCGTACTCAATTCATTCGAACCAAATGCAAGGGCGTGACCCTCCGCGAGGACGAGCACTTCGAAGATTATCTGGCTGATCACGGTTATCTGCGGAAGGTTCGATTGGGCGATTCATACGTCAGCGCGATCTCTGAAGCAGATGCATTTCGCGAGATCAATGCCGCACTCGATCGGAACGTTTATCATTTCTTGGTCGAGCCGCCCGCGTATTTGGAGAACGTCTATACTTATGATCCGTCCGCGCGGCGGGTCACTCACTGTTGAGGTGTTAACATGGATTTCATAACTTTCGAGGGCAAGACGATCATCGTCACCGGAGCGGCGAGCGGCATCGGCAATGCCACCGCCAAGTTGCTCAACAAACTCGGTGCACGTTGTCTGCTGCTCGACATCAACGGCGATGCTCTTGCCGAAAATGATCCGGCACCCGATCGAAATATGATCCGCGCCGTCGATCTCACTGCCTTCGATCAAGTCAGCGACGTCATCAACGACGCGCGGCATGAATTTTTCATGAACGGGGGGGGGGTTGACGGCTTAGTTCACTGCGCGGGCGTTCCGTCGATCGTTCCGCTCAGAGTTCTCAACAACGATGAATATGAGCGCGTTCAGCGCATCAACACTCAGGCGGGCTTGAACCTCGCCAAAATTTTTTCCAAGAACGGCGTTTACAATAAGCGCGCCACTACCTCCATCGTCTTCATCTCGTCGATCTACGGGCTCGTCGGCTCCGCTGCCAACGTCGCTTACGCTGTCAGCAAGGCGGCGGTCATCGGCATGACCAGGGCGCTTGCGATCGAGCTCGCTCCCAAACGCATCAGAGTGAATTGCGTCGCGCCCGGCTTCGTCAACACCGAAATGGGCAACGTCGTCGAACCTCTGTTCGATGCTCAACACTCCGATCGCGTCAACGCCATGCATCCGTTGGGCGAGGGCGAGGCGGACGACATTGCCAACATCATCGCCTTCCTCTTGTCGGATCGAGCAAAATGGATCACCGGCACCGTGTTGCCCGTCGATGGCGGCTTTACCGCTCAGTAGGAGGGCGCGCGATGGAGAATTACATTTTGATAACGGGAGCGTCGTCGGGCGTCGGGCGCGAGACCGCCGTTCGCCTTTCGCATCAACACAATCTGATCATCAACGGGCGCAATGTCGAGCGGCTTGAGGAGACCAAGAGCTTATGCGCCGATCATTCCGACGTGATCATTTGGTCGCGCGATCTGTCCGAAGTCGATGAGCTTGAATCGGAATTTGCCGCTTGGCTCAAGGAACGTCGATTGCCGATCGGATCGTTCGTGCACTGCGCGGGGGAGTTGAGCATGTTGCCGCTCCGTGCGCTCAACGTCGATGCCTTCAAACATTCGTACGCGATCCATGTGTTCGCGCCGGCGATCCTCGTGAAGCTGTTGAGCTCGAGGAAATTCAACGGGCAAAACTTGAAATCGATCGTGTTCATTTCGAGCAACATCAGTGAGCGCGGGGCGACGGCGTTCAGCGTCTACGGCTCATCGAAGGCGGCACTCGACGGATTGACCAGAAACTTGGCGATGGAACTGGCGCCGAGGATCAGAGTAAATTCGATCCTGCCCGGCGGCATGGCGACGCGCATGACCGAGGAGCTGATTGCGGACGATGCGTTCAGACGACAATCGGAAGCGAATTATCCGTTGGGAATGGGCAGGGCGGAGGACATTGCGCCCGTGGTCGAGTTCCTGTTGTCGGAAGGCGCGGGTTGGATCACCGGTCAATCGCTCACCGTCGACGGCGGCAGGACGATCAATCTCACCGACGGCAAAAGAATTTAACATCAGGAGAATCATCATGCAGATCAATATTGCGGAGTATTGGCTCGAGCACATCAGCGATGAGCAGTTCCGTAACAAAGTCGCGGTCGTGGACGGCGAACGTCAGACCACCTTCGGATCGCTCTTCGACCGCGCGGGATTTTTGGGCGAGCGGCTCATCGACGCCTTTGACGTCAGGCGCATGCCGATCGCCGTTTACATGCCCAAGTCCGCCGAACAGATTGCGGTCGACATCGCGATCATTTACAGCGGCAATGCTTACATGAATATCGACGTCAAACAGCCCGTCGGGCGCACCGAGGCGATCCTCAATCACATTCGCCCCGCCGGCGTCTTGACGACCAAACAGTTTGCTCGAACGTTCGAAGGCATGTCGATCGAGGGCATGCCGATCATTTACGTCGACGAGCTTGAAACCGTCGACTACAATCCGGCACGTATCATCGAGCGCGTTCGGAGCATGAGCGATGTCGATCCGCTCTGCATCATCAACACGTCGGGCTCGACGGGCGTGCCCAAGGGCGTGGTGCTCAATCACCGCAGCACGATCGATTTTATTGACCAAGCGACGAAAGTGTTGCCGCTTGAGGGTTGCGGCGTCATCGGGAGCCTCTCGCCGGTGCACTTCGACATCTTCACGTTGGAAATTTATCTGACGTTGTGGAAGGGTTGGCGCTTTGTGATCGTCCCCGAGCATCTGGCGGCGTTCCCCGAACGTCTCGTCGAGTGCCTTGAGCGCAACGAGGTCGACTTCATCTTTTGGGTGCCGACGGTGATGGTCAACATCGCCAATCTCGACATCCTTTCGACGCATGCACTGCCGACGCTCCGAACGATATTTTTTGCGGGCGAGGTCTTTCCTCAAAAGCATCTCACGTACTGGTTCGAACATCTGCCGCAAGCGGTCTTTGTCAACATGTACGGACCGATCGAGATCACGGTTGACTGCCTCTATCATGTGGTTACGGCTCGAGACATTGAGGAGCGGGCGTTGCCGATCGGGAAGACATTTCCCAACACGAAGATCCACATTCTCAACGAGGAGGTTCGGGAGTTCGCGATCGACGTGCAGGGCGAACTTTGTGTGGGCGGTACGTCGCTGGCGATGGGATATTACAATGATCCCGACAAGACGGCGGCGGCGTTCGTGCAGAATCCGCTCAATAAAAGTTACATCGATTTGATCTATCGGACGGGCGACATCGTCTATCGTCGCGGCGACGGCAACGTGATGTTCGTCGGGCGTAAAGATTTCCAAGTCAAGCATCTCGGCTATCGCATTGAGCTTGGGGAGATTGAAAGTGTTGCGGTATCGTTGCCGTTCATCGAAAACGCATGCGTGCTTTACGACAAGGAGCGCAAGCAGATCATTTTGGTCTACGAGTCGACGGAGGAGATCGACATCGCCGACATTCGCTCGGGCATGGGCAAAATTCTTCCGAAGTACATGCTCCCGACTCGCTTTGAGCGTCTCGAGTCGATGCCGCGAAATGCCAACGGCAAGATCGATCGTCAATTGCTTAAGATGAAAATAATCTGGGGGGGGGGCGTGAAGGCGATCACTTCGTCGTCCGACTGATCGTTTTGGTATTGATGATGCGTTTGCTCGTCTCGCTCTCGAACGATCGGAGGAGATATAATGAAACGTATCATCACTGATTACCTCGACGAGACGGCGGGCAAATTTCCAAACAAGATCGCGTTGACCGACGGGCGACGCACTCTGACATTCGAAGAGCTCCGCGCGGAATCGAGAAGGCTGGCGTCGGAATTGATCAGGCGAAAGATTTTCCGACAGCCCGTCGCGATCCTCCTCGAGCAAAGCGTTGAGTCGATCATATGCATGCTCGGCGCCGCTTACTCGGGGAATTTTTATACCATCATCGATACCAAGATGCCCGAACCGCGCATGAAGAAAATCCTTGACACATTCGAGCCCGCGCTGATCATAGACAAACAAAATTTCGTCGAACTGAGTAGCGGCGTCATCGATGAACAATTGCTCGAGAAGACCGCGCGGAGGCTCAATTGCATGGATGTGCTTTATGTGCTGTTCACCTCCGGCTCGACGGGCATGCCCAAAGGCGTGACGATCGGACAACGGTCGGTGATGGAATATACCGAGTGGGTGACGCGCACCTTCAACGTCGACGAGCATGACATCATCGGCAATCAGGCGCCCTTCTACTTCGATAACTCCGTGCTCGACATTTATCAGATGATCTCAACCGGCGCGACGCTCCACATCATTCCGCGCATGGCATTCATGTTCCCCGCCCGCCTGCTCGAGTACATTGCCGCCAATCGGATTAGCATGATCTTTTGGGTGCCGTCGATTTTGGTTTCCGTCGCCAACCTCGACATTCTGAAAGAGTATGATGTTTCGTGCCTGAACAAAATTATTTTCGCCGGCGAAGTCATGCCCGTCAAGCATCTCAATCAATGGCGTCGAAGATTGCCGACAGCGTTGTTCGCAAATCTCTACGGTCCGACGGAGATCACCGTCGACTGCACTTATTACATCGTCGATCGAGAGTTCGCCGACGGTGATGCGTTGCCGATCGGGAGCGAATGCCATGAGGGTGATGTGCTGGTGCTTAACGCCGACGATCGATTGGTCGAGGGCGACGAGCAGGGCGAGTTGTGCGTTCGGGGCTCGTGCCTTGCCTACGGCTACTATAACAATCCCGAGAAGACCGTTGAGGCATTTGTGCAGAATCCCGTCAGCGATTATCCCGAACTGATCTATCGGACGGGCGATCTTGTTCATTACAATGAGCGCGGCGAGCTGATGTTTGACGGTCGAAAGGATTTTCAGATCAAGCACATGGGATATCGGATCGAGCTTGGAGAGATTGAAACGGCGGCGACGTCGCTCGACGGGCTTGATGAGGCGTGCTGCCTCTACGACAAATCGGTTGAGCAGATCGTGATGTGCTATGCGGGAGCTCTTACGAAAGAAGAGCTCACAAAAAAGTTGATGGCTCTGCTGCCGCGGTACATGATGCCGTCGAGGTATGAGCGGCTGAAATCGATGCCGCACAACGCCAACGGCAAGATCGATCGCAAACTGTTAAAGGAACAATTCATGGGAGAAAAATGATGCACGACAAAATTTTTTTCATCGGGACCGGGCGTGTGGCTCGAGAGTGTCTCAAAGTCCTCAACGAGCACCGCACCGACGTCACGTGCTTGAACGTCGAGCACGAAGATTTTCCGATCGTTGAGCCGATCTGCAAACGGCTCGGCATCGAATTTAAATCGTTTGATCGAGACGGATTGAAATATTTCCTGCTCGATCAACGCAGCGACACTCTGATCGTCAGCGCTCACAACGGATATATTTTTCCGCGCGCGATCACCGATAAGCCCAACGTCACGATCATCAACTTCCACAACGCATATCTGCCGGACTATCGCGGGCGCAATGCTCCGACGTGGGAGATTTTCAACGGCGAGGCTCATGGCGGAGCGACGTGGCATTTGGTCGACAGCGGCATCGACACCGGCTCGATCCTCGTCCAAACGAAAGTTCCGATCTCCGACGACGAGACGGCATTGTCTCTCCTGACGCGCTCGGCTCAAGCGGGCATGGAGCTGTTCAGAGATCACGCCGACGAGCTCCTCAACGCCGAACGACATGGGGGGGGGGGTTGACGCGTCATGAAGATCGCCGAAGCAGATTGTATCGATCGAATGATCTGCCAAACGACGGCGTTTTGAATTTGAATTGGGATTTTGAAACGGCATATCGATTTGTGCGGGCGATGGATTACCATGGCATGAATGTCATGCCGCGCCCGAAGGTCGAGCTGAGGGGAGAACTTCGCTGCATCGAGAGTTACAGCGTCGAGGCTTTCAGTATTCCGCGCGGAACCGATGAATTGATCATTCCGTCGGCGGATCGGAGCAAGGCGTTGCGCTGTCAATTGGAGCGGTAAAACTTTGAGTTGATCTCCCGAAAGTCTCGACACGATTGAGGGAGGTCAAATTTAATTGAACAGCACCACAAACCATTTCTTGCAAGTGCGGGCTGTTGATGAGGTTCGTCGAGCGAAGGACGTGATCGCCGTCGGCGACAGGCTGACGAATTTTTACGTCGGTGATGCAGCGCTCGAGACATGGATTCGTCGCAAACAACTTCTCATCAACTCCGATGCTCAAACGCTGCTGATGTTGAGGGAGCGCAACGGCTTCCGACATCTCTACTTCGTTTCAACGGATTTGAATGATCTGGCAGATAAACTCTCGGCGTTGATCGCTCAATCGAAGGGCATCATCAGCACCGATCTGATCGGCGATTGCTCGGAGGTAAGCACTGCCTTCAATCGAGCGGGCTTCGAACGTTATGTGACGTTGACGCGAATGTTCAAGTTGAAATCGATTGAGAAGGCAACCGTCGCCGAAGATGATTGGTTTGCCGCGCCGAATGAGACGAATGCCGTCGAGGAGATCATTTACGAGAACATGGATCCGCTTTGCGAGCAGATTCCCGACAGCGAAGACATTCAAGTTGCCGTTGAACATCAACAGGTGTTAGCGGCTCGACATGGTTCAGAGCTTGCCGCTATCTTGTACTTCGATCGGCATGGCGTGACAGCGACATTGAGGTTTTGGGCGGGCAGGAAAAAATTTCGCGGGCTCGGCTACGGCAAAACCGTCTACGATCGATATATCGCACTCAACGCTGACGCTCGCCGCCTGATTCTCTGGGTTCGCGACGACAACGTCAAGGTGAAGCAAATTTATCTGTCCGACGGCATGTCTCTCGACAGCTTGCACGATGAAGTTTGGCTTTGGAAGGGAATGGTTTGACATGAAAAATCCGCTCGACGATCGTTGGATCGCTTCGACATATGGGGGGGGGGGTGAGGCGCGAACTCAGCGTCGATGAAATTCATCGCGCGAAGGATTTTATAAAAGGCAACGGCGATCAGCTCATTACGAATTTCTTCGTTGCCGACGCAGAGCTCGATAAGATTATCAAACGTAATCAACTGAAGTACTCTTTCTCGGATAAAACTTTAATCGCCGTGCGAAAGAGTGACGGATTCTCGCGCCTCTACTTCTTCACCGTCGACGCCGACGATTTCATCATCAACTTGAGATCACTGTTGCCAACCATCGAGCGCCCGATCGCTTTTGAGCTCTTCGTCGATCGTCGCAACGCCGATCAGGTTGAGGACGTGCAACGTAATTTGATCGAGCTCGGCTTTCGACATCACGCCACTCAAACTCGCTTGACCAAGATCGTCAGCACAAACGAGTACGGTGAGATCGAATCGGAGTGGTACGCGCGCGCCGACGACTGTGACGAGATCATGGAAATTCTGTTGCAGGATTTTGATCCGCTTTGTGATCAAGTGCCCGAACGAGATGAACTGCTCGATCGGATCGCCAACAAAGAAGTGCTCGTCGCTCGAAACGGCGATCGGATCGCGTCGGTCATCATGTTCAAGCGCGGGGCGGCGGTTGCCGATTGGATATTCTGGGTGACGCGTCCTG
>JAFUXN010000057.1 GCA_017477125.1 Selenomonadaceae bacterium | reverse complement strand
TCTAAGCAAAGAACTGTGTGGTGACGGGGAAAAGGACGGGCGCCCGCCGGCTCATGTGGCGGCTCGCCCTAATCCTATCATTCGCCCCAACATTTTATCGTCGTCCATGAACTTTATTCGAAGGCATGGAAAAAAGGGCGGGCGCCCGCGGGCAAGGCGCCGCCCTTTTCTTTTCTCGACGCCAATAAAAATTTTTGAGCCGATGTCGAATGAAGAAGGGCGGGCGCCTCGCGAGCAAGGCGCCGCCCTTTACTTTCCTCAGCCCCAAAAATTTTTTCTAAGCAAAGAACTGTGTAGTGACGGTTGAAGAACGGGCGCCCGCCTCCACCTGGGGCGGCTCGCCCTATTTTTTTTCTGTCGCCCCAAAATTTTATCGTCGTCCATGAACTTTATTCGAAGGCATGGAAAAAAGGGCGGGCGCCCCGCGGACAAGGCGCCGCCCTTTACTTTTCTCGACGCCAACAAAAATTTTTGAGCCGATGTCGAATGAAAAAGGGCGGGCGCCCCGCGAGCAAGGCGCCTGCCCTTTACCTTTCATTAAATCAGAAGTTCGGTGACGAAGACGACGACGCAACAGAGCGTGGCGACTTTGAACAGCGACGCCCCCAACCACGCCGCCGCGATCCCGAACACCAACGCGAGAGCTCCCGACAGTTCCGATTGAGTTGAGTGGACGATGGCGGGGAAGGTCATGACGGCGAGGGTCACGTACGGGACATAGTAGAGGAACGAGCGGACGAACCGATTTTTGATCTCGCCGCGTATGAGCGTCAACGGCAGTATTCTGATGGCGATGGTCACGGCACTCATCACCGCGATGTAAATGTAAATCTCATGCGTCAAGCGTGTCACTCCTCAATGAACGGTTTGACGACCGCCCACACCGCATCGAAGTGCGTCACCAGACACTGATGCGGAGCGTTTGGAATGATCGACAGTTGAGCGTCAGGCAGTTCGTAGTAGGCGGCGAGAGCGGTCAACATGGGCGAATTTTGATCGCGTTCGCCGTTGACGAGCAACACAGGGCACTTGACCTTCGACAGCAGTTCCTTGCTTACGACGGTCGCGTTCCACATATCTTCATACATATGGAGCATCTCCCGCCAACGGTCGGGCTCGGGCATCAACGCCTGCTGTTGAGCGATGAACTCTGCGTCGAATTGTTTCCAAGCGTCGAGATCGAAGACGAAGAACTTATTGGTCAAGAGGACTTCGCCCGCGCCGATCGTCGCGATCCGATTGACGGCGTCGGGATATTTGGCGGCGAAGGCGTAAGAAGAATAACCGCCGTCGGAGAAGCCGATAATCTTGACGGGCTTATTGATATGAGCGTCGTTGAGGACGGCGTGAATGTCGTCAGCACGCTGGTCGAGTGTGAAGGGCGAGTGACCGATCTCGGATCGACCGTGCCCTCTGGTCGACACGACGATCATCTGATGCTTATCCTTGAGACGATCGATGATGCCGCACATCTCGTAAGGGCAGCCGAGCCCTCCGCCGTGGAGAATGACGATCGGATCGCCTTGACCGTAGAGCTCATAGTATATTTGGGCGTCGCCGGCGAGGACGCGATGAGCGGCGGAAGAATTATTGCCGTAGGGCGTCATGCTCGACGGCATTTTTGATGTCTGACCGAAATACTTCAAAGTGATCACCTCGGGAATATTTTAGACGGAGGCGATCATTTTGTCGATAGATTATTTTTGATGACGGTTCCGCGCGGGAGCGGCGAGCTCGATGGTGGTCGGCTTGAACGTTTCGGACAGTCGGTCGAAGTCGAGATCGACGGCGTGATCGTTCGAAACGATCTGATCGAGCGGGCTTGTCTCGATCGGCGCCGACTGCTCGAACCAGTACTGATCGAGCCGTCGCCGATATTGAGAACGACGTTCGAGCCGGTCACTTTCACGCTGTCGATCGTCCCGCTGAGAATCTGCACGACGTCTTCTCCTGCCGTAAACTTCTTGACGGTGTCCTTACCGTCGCCGTCCGCATAAACGATCACGTCGGCGCCGTTGCCGCAAGTGAGCTTGTCATTGCCGAGACCGCCTTGGAGGGTTGAACTGCCCTTGCTTGCTTTGATCGCGTTGTTGAGATCATTGCCGATGATTTCTACCTCATTATGATTGGACGAGGCAGTGATCGTCTTGATTTTGTCGCCGTAATCTTCCGCGCGGATTGTCCCGCTGAACGGCGCCTTTACCGTCAAAGATTTTCCGTCTTTACTGAGCCTGACACCTTCGGATAGGGAGTTTACGATCGAATCGGCATCGTTGGTTCCATTAATGACTTGATCGTAAGAGGTGATGACCGTGTCAGCTCCGTTGGCATCGATAATGTGAATCACTTTTTCGTTTGTCATTCCGACGAAAGTAACTCTGCTCGAGCTTCTGCCGTTGGTAAGTTCGACGATGAGATCACTGCCGTCGCCCTCTACGTAGTACACGACTTGCTCCGAGCTCGCGAGCACAACGGTATCATTGCCACCACCGCCGTTGAGAGTCACGTCGTATTCGTAGCTGTGAATCGAATCATCACCTCCTTCTAAACACAAAAGAACTAACCTGTTCGAATCCCCCATATGGTTTTGTCAAGCGGTTCTCGATAAAAATCTCCAAAACAAAAATGAGCGCGCCCACAGCGGGAACGCACTCTTCAATAACAGTTTCAGCCCTGAAATTTGCCCATCGATATTTGATCACTCGAGCCCCGTGAACACCTTCGCCACGATCTTCCAACCGTCGGCGCCTTTATGCAACAGGTGCAGGTCAACAAAATCTTGTCCGTGCCAGCCCTCCATCGTGATCCGAACGACCGCGATATCGTTGATCACGTCGAGCACATCAAGCCGCGCACGCGAGTTCGTCTCGCCCTTCTCGTCAACCACATCAAATAATGTTTGGATCGGTTCGCCGTTGATCGTCGCGTTCTTATGAAACGCCGGCTTCATGATCGCACTGCTCTTGTTGCCGCCCTCAGTGTAGAGGCTCACAACTTTGATGATCTCCTCGTAATCCTTCAATCCGATTTTCTGCATGCAACATTCTCCTCTCAACCGAAAAATTTCCTGCTCAATGAGCGCGTCGCGTACCCGATCAGAAATGCCCAACGCTCGACCGTCGAAATGATATCCCTTCAAAGCCCGTCGCCTTTCGCAACCGCCTTGCCGAGCTCATACGCCTCGACCAATTCTTTGTGTCCTTTCGCGTCGCCAACCTTCATCACGCCGCCCATCAACACATGCCCGCGATCCTTCCAATTGATGTGCTTGGTCAGATTCCGGTAGTATTGAAGAGCATCGTCGAAACCGTAACCCTCCGCCGCCATCAACAACACCGACTCCTTGATCGGATTGCGATAGTCCGGATCGCATTCGGCAACCGCAAACAACCGATCAAACGCCGTCCGCAATTGCCCGCTGAAATTCCAATAGTACAGCGGCGTCGCCAGCACCACCACATCAGCCGCTCGGTACGACGGATAAATCTTATCCATGTCGTCACGCTGCACGCACGGGTGATCAATATTCTTGCCTCCGCCGAAACAACCCTTGCACCCATGAATGTTCATCCGATCGAGCTGAAACACTTCGACATCGCAACCGACCTCCTCAGCCCCGCGCTTGAACTCGGCGACCAACGAGGACGTGTTGCCCTTCGCTCGAGGGCTCCCGTTGAGCACAACAATCTTCCTGCCCATCATAAAACTCTCCTTCATACCGCTTTTGACAGTTTTTCGCTCGACCAATATAATATCACTCGAAAGTCTTCATTCAAGATCGCACTTAAAAGTTAGAAGGTATCGCCATGCGTCATTGCATTTCCGACGAGAGTTTTAATAATACAGGCTTCGCTTACACTTGGACGCTCATTAAAGGCAAATATAAAGTTCGAGTGCTGTATGCCCTGATGGAATTTGAGATCGTTCGCTACGGCGAAATGAAACGCTATATCGATCCGATCTCTCATAAAATGTTGAGCTCAACTCTGCGCGAGCTCGAAACCGACGGACTCATTCATCGACACGATTACAATCAATTGCCGTTCAAAGTCGAGTACTCTCTCACTCCGCGCGGACGATCTCTGATCCCCTTGCTCGATCTCATGTGCCAATGGGGAGACGACCATCGACATGATGAACCGAGAGATATCACATGAAAAAATTTTTCGCGCGTCGCTAACATTTTTCTGATAACTTAAGAGGAAAAACGAAGGTTAGCTAGAATAATTGCAGTGTAAAATCCATGCGGCGTGTTGCCGTGAATGTTTGTGGAGTACCGAGCTCGTCACTCGGACTCAAGTCGTTAAAGGTAGATGGGAGGATTAAGTCTATGAGAAAGACTGAATTGTTGGGTCTGATCCTTGCAGGCGGACAGGGCAGCCGCCTGAAGGCACTCACGAAAACCGTGGCAAAACCCGCCGTGCCGTTCGGCGGCAAATATCGCATCATCGACTTCCCGCTGTCGAACTGCTCCAACTCCGGCATCGAGAAGGTCGGCGTGCTCACTCAGTATAAACCGCTCGAGCTCCACAACTACCTCGGCTCCGGCTCCGCTTGGGACCTCGATCGCAACGGCGGCGGCTGCTTCATTCTCCCGCCGTACGCTCGCGAGAAAGATGCCGAATGGTATCGCGGCACCGCCGACGCCATCTATCAGAACATCAACTTCGTCAAGATGGCAGATGCCGATTACGTACTGATCCTCTCGGGCGACCACATCTACACGATGGATTATGCCGGCATGCTCGAGGCGCACAAGCAGGCGAAAGCTGATGCCACCATCGGCGTTTTCGAAGTTCCTTGGGATGAGGCTCCGCGTTTCGGTATCATGAACACCGACAAAGAGACCGGCAAGATCGTTGAGTTCGAAGAGAAGCCCGCAAATCCGAAGAGCAATCTCGCATCGATGGGTATCTACATCTTCACCGCTGACGTGCTCATCAAATATCTCGAGGAGGACGGCGTCAACGAACAGTCCTCCCACGACTTCGGCAAGGATATCATTCCGAAGATGCTCGGCGACGGACTCACCCTGTTGTCGTATGCATTCGACGGTTATTGGAAAGATGTCGGGACGATCGAAAGCCTCTGGCAGGCGAACATGGATCTGCTCCAAGACACGCCGCCGTTCGATCTGACGGGCGATTGGAAGATCTATTCGTCGAATCCGTCCATGCCGCCGCACTACATCGGCGAGGCTGCCAGCGTCAAGCAGGCACTCATCACCGAAGGTGCACAGATTCTCGGCGAGGTCGAGCGTTCGGTTATCTTCCCGGGCGTGCGCGTGGGCAAGGGCGCGAAGGTTACCAACTCGGTCGTCTTCCCGTTCACGGTGATTGAGGACAATGCGGTTGTCGATCATGCAATCCTGGCTCAAGACGTCGTCGTCAAGGCGGGCGCAAAGGTGCAAGGTCAAGAGTCGGCAATCACCGTCATCCCCGAGAAGGAAGTCGTGCAGGCATAAGATTTGCCGTCGAGCCACCTCCAAGTAATGAATATTGACCTTCAATGAAAGGGTGAGTTTTTTGAAACAGGTAATGGGCATCGTTAACCTTCAAGAGACTAACGATCTGATCAGCGATATCACTGCAAAGCGTGCCGTTGAGTCTCTGCCGTTCGCAGGCCGCTATCGCATGGTCGACTTCGCTCTCTCGAGCCTCGTCAACTCCGGCATCAACTCCGTCGGCGTCATGCTTCCGGATTACTCCCGCTCCGTGCTCGACCACATCCGTTCCGGTAAGGATTGGGATTTGGCTCGTCGCCGCGACGGTCTCGCATACCTCCCCGCCGCTCTGCCCGATAACGACTCCCGCAAGGGCGATCTCAAAGACCTCTACGCAAATCTCGATTTCGCAGAGCTCTCCGATCGCAAGTACGTCATTCTGACCAGCGGCTCTTTCGTCTACAACATCGACTTCAATGATGTGTTCGCATTCATGGAGAAGACCGCTGCCGACATCACGATGGTGTATCATGTCGCCGATGAAGATCGCGTCGGCAAGAACGTCGTCGTCGAGACCAGCACCAACGGCATCGTCACCGATCTGTCCGAAGTGCCGTCCGTCAAGAAGGGTCAGAAGGTCGCCATCAGCGCTTACCTCATGCCGATCCCGACGTTCGTCTACATCGTTCGCTCGAGCTATGAGCATGGCGGTCAAGACTTCACCGTCGACGGCATTCTCCGCCACGCGGGCGAGCACAAGATCAGCGCTTACGAGCATAAAGGCTACGTCGCGCACATCAACTCGACTGCCGAATACTACAAAGCCAGCCGCGACATGCTCAAACCCGCCATCTGGGAAGAGATTTTCATGGGCAAAGAGCATCCCGTCTTCACGAAAGTCAAAGACGAGGTTCCCGTTCAGTACAAGGCAACCGCCAACGTCAAGAACTCTTTGATCGCCAACGGCTGTATCATTCGCGGCACCGTCGAGAACTCGATCATCTTCCGCGGCGTTAAGGTCGGCAAAGATGCCGTCGTCAAAGATTGCATTCTCATGCAGCGTTGCGATGTGGGCGACGGAGCTCGCGTCGAGAACGTCATCGCCGATAAGAACGTCATCATCTCCAAGAATCGCTGGCTCAAGGGCGCGGAGAATTATCCGTACATCGTCGGCAAGAACGTCCGCATCTGATCCAACCGTTTGTCAACGACGTTTCGTTCGGATATGACCCGACGATTTTACGTGCAGAGCAGTCGGGGATCGTTCGCGGTTCCCGATTGCCCCGCACAAAAGTATTTTATTAAAAGGAGTGATTTGCTTGCCGGTACCAAAAGACACTAAAGCAATTCGCAGCAAGGAGTACGAGAAACTCAAAGAAAATCTGAAGGCTCGTTTTATCAATTCCGCCCATATCATGTTCGGTCGTGACATTCACGAGTTGCCGATGAACGAGATCTACAAAACAGTCGCAGCCGTCGCCAAGCAGATTATCTCCGAAAACTGGATCAAGACCAACCGCACGTACATGGAGCGTCAGGAGAAGCAGGTTTACTACTTCTCGATCGAATTTCTGATGGGGCGGCTGTTGCGATCCAATCTGATTAATCTCGGCATCGAACAGGCAGTGGCGGAAGTCCTTGAGGGTCTCGATCTCAGTCTGCAGGATGCCATCGAGGAGGAGCCCGACGCAGGTTTGGGCAACGGCGGTCTCGGACGTCTCGCCGCATGTTTCATCGACTCGCTTGCCGCTCATCGTCTGCCCGGGCATGGTTGCAGTATCCGTTATCAGTACGGTTTGTTCGAGCAGAAGATCATTCAAGGGCAGCAGGTCGAAATCCCCGACAACTGGCTCAAAGACGGTTTCGCTTGGGAGTATCGCAAGCCCGATAAGGCTATCAACGTCAAATTCAACGGCAACGCTTACATGAAGGAGCAACCCGACGGCTCGCTCAAGCTCGTGCATGAAGATGCGATGGTCGTCATGGCGGTGCCTTACGATGTGCCGATCGTCGGCTACCACAACAAGACGGTCAATACTCTCCGACTCTGGAACGCTGAAGTCAACCGCGATTTTTCCGATTACGGAATGCTGACACAAGAACAGATGCGCGCGAAGAGAGACTATCGTGACTTTGTCGAGAGCATTACCAATTACCTCTATCCCGACGACAGCAGTTTCGACGGACGCCGCATGCGTTTGATCCAAGAATACTTCCTGGTCAGCGCCGGCACTCAAAGCATCGTTCGCCACTACAAGCGTACCGATATGAACCTCCACGACTTCGACAAGAAGGTTGCAATCCACGTCAACGATACGCACCCCGCGCTGTGCGTTGCGGAGCTCATGCGTATCCTCATCGACGAGGAAGGCTTTGAGTGGAATGAGGCTTGGGCGATCACCAAGAACACGATCGCTTATACCAACCACACGATCCTGCCCGAGGCGCTCGAGCGCTGGCCGGTCGATATGTTCAAGGCTCTGTTGCCGCGCATTTACATGATCATTGATGAGATCAATCGTCGGCATTTGGAGGATGTCCGTGCGAGGTATCCGCGCAACGATGAGAAGCTCCGCGAGCTGTCGATCATCGAGGGCGGCGAAGTCCACATGGCGCGTCTGGCAATCGTCGGATCGCATTCGGTCAACGGCGTCGCAAAAATTCACAGCGATATCCTCAAGTCGACCACGCTCCGCCCGTTCTATGAGTACATGCCGCGCATGTTCAACAACAAGACCAACGGCATCACTCATCGTCGCTGGCTGATGGGCGCCAATCCCGAGCTTGCCGATCTGATCGACGCGGCGATCGGGAGCCGTCGCTGGCACCGTCACCCCGAACAGCTTGATCTCCTCAATGATTCCGTCGACGATAAGGCGTTCTTGACGGAGCTCGGCAATATCAAACATCTTCGCAAGCAGGGACTCGCCGATTACATCAAGAAGCACACCAAGATCGACGTCGATCCCGACACCGTGTTCGATATTCAGGTCAAGCGCATTCACTCCTACAAGCGCCAGCTCATGAACATCATGCACGTGATGTATCAGTATAACAAGCTCAAGACCGATCCGAGTTACAAGCCGCTACCGACGACGTACATCTTCGGCGGAAAAGCGGCGCCCGGCTACTTCATCGCGAAGGAGACAATCCGTCTGATCCTCGCCGTCGCCAACAAGATCAACAATGACAAATCGATCAACGGCTTGCTCAAGGTCGTTTTCATTGAGAACTTCGGCGTGTCGATCGGCGAGATCGTTTATCCCGCGGCGGACGTCAGCGAGCAAATCTCAACGGCGTCGAAAGAAGCCTCCGGCACCGGCAACATGAAGTTCATGATGAACGGCGCGATCACTCTCGGCACTCTCGACGGCGCGAACGTTGAGATCAGAGATGCCGTCGGCGACGAGAACATCATCATCTTCGGTCTGAAGGCGGGCGAGGTTCTCCGCTACTATGCAACGGGCACTTATTCGGCGTGGCAGGAGTACAACACCAATCAGAACGTCAAGACCGTGATGAATTTGCTCAACAACGGTTCATATGGTCACTTCCAATCGCTTTATGATTACTTCCTGCAGGGCAACGACGAGTTCTTCATTCTGAAGGACTTCAACGCATACATCGAGGCGCACGAGCAGATCAACACTCAGTATCAAGACAGAATGGCGTGGCTGAGAATGGCGGCGATGAACATTGCAAACAGCGGTCGCTTCTCGTCCGACCGCACGATCGATGAGTACGCCAGCGAGATTTGGCAGATCAAGCCGGTCATGATTCCTTAAAGCATTCCGATCGATCGAAAGGAGATGATTCAATGAAAACATCTAACCTCAACGAATATGATCTCTATCTGTTCCACCAGGGCACCAATTATCATACCTATGAGATGATGGGCGCTCACTTCATCGAGCAGGACGGCAAGCAGGGCGTGCGCTTCGCAGTGTGGGCGAAGAACGCCAAATCCGTCAGCGTCGTCGGCGACTTCAATCAGTGGGACACTCGTCGGCATAAGATGATTCGCTGCTCCGACGGCGAGACCTGGGAGATTTTCATCGAGGATCTCAAAGAGGGCGACATTTACAAGTATGCGATCGAACCGCAGTGGGGCGGTCCGCATATCCTCAAAGCCGATCCTTACGGATTCTACGCCGAGCGCAAACCGCTCACCGCATCGCGCCTCTACAAGCTCGAGGGCTACGAGTGGAAAGACGGCGACTATATGGATGAGAAGAAAAAATCCTCCTCCTACGAGAAGCCGATGCTCATCTACGAGGTACACGCGGGCTCGTGGCGCCGCAATCCCGAGACGAAGGATTACCTCTCCTATCGCGACCTTGCCGATCAATTGATCTCGTACGTCAAGAAGATGAACTACACGCATATCGAGTTCATGCCCTTGACCGAGCACCCGTTCGACGGCTCGTGGGGCTATCAGACGACGGGTTATTACGCGGTCACCAGCCGCTACGGCGAGCCCAATGACTTCCGTTATTTCGTCGAGAAGGCGCACGAGAACGGTATCGGCGTCATCATGGACTGGGTACCGGGACATTTCTGCAAGAACGACGAAGGACTTCGCATGTTCGACGGCACCAACCTCTATGAGTCGGACAATCCGCAGCTCTACGACAACAAAGGTTGGGGCACGATCAATTTCGATTACGGTCGCACCGAAGTGCTCAGCTTCTTGATCTCCAATGCGCTGTTCTGGTTTGAGGAGTATCACATCGACGGACTTCGCATCGACGGCGTTGCCAACATGCTCTACCTCAGTTTCGGTCGCGAAGAAGGCGAGTGGACGCCGAACAAGTACGGCGGCGACGGAAATCTTGAGGCGATCGAGTTCATCAAGAAGCTCAACATGACGATCTTCGAGTACCACCCGCAGGCTCTGATGATGGCGGAGGAGTCGTCCGCTTGGCCGATGATCTCCAAACCGGTCTACATGGGCGGTCTCGGATTCAATTACAAGTGGAACATGGGCTGGATGAATGACATGCTCAAATACACCAGCCTCGATCCGATCTATCGCAAATGGAATCACGACAAGGTGACATTCTCGTTCATGTACGCGTTCAGCGAGAACTTCATTCTGCCGCTGTCGCATGACGAGGTCGTGCATGGCAAGTGCTCGTTGATTGAGAAGCAGCCGGGCGATTACTGGCAGAAGTTCGCGGGGCTCCGCAACTTCTTCGGCTATTGGATCGCGCACCCCGGCAAGAAACTGCTCTTCATGGGCGGCGAGTACGGTCAGTTCATCGAGTGGAACGAGAATGACAGCCTCGATTGGCATTTGGTCGAGCAGTATGACATGCACACCAAGATGTCAAGATACTCGGCGGCGCTCAACAAATTCTACTGCGATAACAAGGCGCTGTGGGAGATCGATTTCGATTGGAACGGCTTCCAATGGATCGATCCGAACGACAATCAGAACAGCGTGGTATCGTTCATTCGCAAGGCGAAGGACGCAAGCGATTACCTCATCGCGGTCTGCAACTTCACGCCCGAGGTTCGCATCGATTATCGGATCGGCGTGCCGCAGAAGGGAACCTATGTTGAGGTGTTCAACTCCGACCTTGAGGAGTTCGGCGGCTCGAACGTCCGCAACGAGGGCGATCTGTTCACGAGCGACGTCGGCTGGCATGGTCAGGAGCAATCTCTGCAGTTGAGACTCCCGCCGTTGGCTACCATATATCTCCGTTATAAACCCGACGAAGACGCGAAAAAAAAAGAATGAGTTGATACGGAAGAAGCGCGGGCGGCCTCCGTTGACTGCTCAACAGAAGGCGGAGGCTAAAGCCCGACGCGAATCCGTCATTGCAAAGAAGATCGCCGTCGGCAAAGAACCGAACAGGCGACGACTTAAACCGGTTTGAACAGGTAATTTAATCCCACAAGGAGGATATTGTCCATGAAAGTTCTCTACGTTGCGTCCGAGGCAGTGCCGTTTTGCAAGACAGGCGGGTTGGCTGATGTTGCCGGCTCCCTGCCCAAGGCATTGAAAGCGCAGGGCATTGATGTCCGCGTCGTCGTCCCGAAGTTCAGCGCGATCAAGGAAGAGTTCCGCAACAACATGGAGCACGTCTATTCAGGCAGCGTGCCGGTGTCGTGGCGAACCAAATTCGTCGGCATCGACAAGTACGAGCTCGAGGGCGTGACCTACTACTTCGTTGACAACGAGGAATATTTCTATCGCGATGGATTCTACGGCTATGACGACGACGCCGAACGCTTCTCGTTCTTCTGCCGCGCGATCCTCAACTGCCTCGAAGCAATTGACTTCTGGCCCGACGTCATCAACGCCAACGATTGGCATGCGGCGTTGATCCCCGTCCTGCTCAAGCTCGAGCATCAGGGCGATTCCCGCTATGAGAAGATCAAAACCATCTTCACGATCCACAACCTCAAATATCAGGGCGTGTTCTCCAAGACGGTCATGGGCGACGTGCTCGGGCTCGATTGGCAGTACTTCAACAACGGCGACCTCGAGTTCTACGATGCGGTCAACTTCATGAAGGGCGGCATCATCTACTGCGATTTCGTCTCGACCGTCAGCAAGACCTACGCTCAAGAGATTCAGTATGAGTACTTTGGCGAGCATCTTGACGGACTGCTTCGCAAGCGTCGCGATGATCTCTACGGCATCGTTAACGGCATCGACTATGATAAGATCAATCCGGCGACCGACAAATATTTGTCCTACGGCGGATTTGTCCAATACGACGGCTCCGACAAGTTCAACAGCTACGAGCGCAAGTGCGATAACAAAGAGAAGCTCCAAGAGCTGCTCGGACTTCCGCGCGGACGTAAGATCCCCATGGTGTCGATGGTCACCCGCCTCGTCGCCGCGAAGGGTCTTGACCTCGTCGTTCGCATCATGGACGAGCTCCTTCAGCATGAAAATCTGCAATTCGTTCTGCTCGGCACCGGCGATAAGGTCTACGAAGATTGGTTCAAGGGCTTGGCGTGGCGCTTCCCCAACAAAGTTTCGGCGAACATCACGTTCTCGAATGAGTTGGCACAGAGAATTTATGCGTCGTCCGACATCTTCCTCATGCCGTCGAATTATGAGCCGTGCGGTATCGGACAGTTGATCGCAATGCGTTACGGTGCAGTGCCGCTGGTTCGCGAGACGGGCGGTCTGAAGGACACCGTACAGCAATATGACAAGTACGCAAAGACGGGCAACGGTTTCGTGTTCTCGAACTTCAATGCGCACGAAATGTTGTATGCGTTGAAGAGAGCGTTGAGCATTTACGGCTCGTTCGAGACGTGGATGCAGATCGAATCGAACGCAATGAACTCGGATTACTCTTGGACGGAGTCGGCGCGCGAGTACAAAGAACTCTATAAGAAGGTCATGCAGAAGTAAGACGCTGACGAAAATGTTTTATAGGGGCGACGCTGCCTGATTTTCGCGGCGTCGCCTTCTTTTTATAGGTAGGACGAACGAACATGATTGAGAAATATAATGTCGAGCACAACTCGCAAAGAATTTATTATCGCTCGATCGTCGGGGCGGCGGAGTCTTCGTCGAAAATTCATCTCGGCATCAAGCTCGTTTCCGACGATCCGATCGATAAGGTAATGATCCGAACGCATGCGGAGGGCGGCGCCGAACAACTTCGCGAGCTCACCACAGAAGACGAGCCCGCCGCCAAAGAGAAGTTTTACCACATCGCGATCCAATTGCCCGACCGCGGCTGTCTGGTGTGGTACTACTTCATCATCGTCACAGAAGATCAAACGTACTACTACGGCAATAATCAAGAGAGGCTCGGCGGCGTCGGCGAGCTTTATGATCACGTGCCGCCTCCTCCGTTCCAGATCACCGTCTACCAAAAGGGCGTCAAGACTCCCGATTGGTTCAAGCACTCGGTGATGTATCAGATTTTCCCCGATCGGTTCAATCGGGACGGCAATCAAATCATTGAGCATCGCAACGCCGTCTTCCATGCGTGTTGGGACGATGAGCCCTGCTATTATAAGGACGTCGACACCAAAGACGTGATCGCTTATGATTTTTACGGCGGCAATGCGCGCGGCATCGAACAGAAACTCGACTACCTCAAGGAGCTCGGGATCGATGTGGTGTATCTCAATCCGGTGTTCGAGTCGGAGAGCAATCACCGCTATGACACCGGCGATTATCACAAGGTCGATGCGATCTTCGGCACCAACGACGAGTTCAAACATCTCCTCGACGCCGCTCACGAGAAGGGCATCAAGATCATTCTCGACGGCGTATTCAGCCACACCGGCGCCAACAGCCGTTACTTCAATCGGGCGGGCTACTATGATGACCTCGGCGCGTATCAGTCGAAGGACTCTCCCTATTATGATTGGTACACGTTCAAAGAGTACCCCGACAAGTACGATTGCTGGTGGGACTTCTGGGTGCTGCCCAACATCAAGGAGAGCACGCCGTCATATATGGATTTTATGATTCGCAATCAAGACAGCGTGTTGCATCATTGGATGGGCGAGGGGCTCAACGGCTGGCGTCTCGACGTCATTGACGAGCTCGACCCCGAATTTTCGAAGGCGTTCTATGCGGAGACCAAGCGGCTTGATCCCGACGCGGTGATCATCGGCGAGGTGTGGGAGGACGCATCGAACAAAATTGCCTACGGAGTGCAAAGGCAGTACTTGAGCGGCTACGACATCGATTCGGCGATGAACTATCCGTTCAGGGCGCACGTGGTCGATTTCATCATGGGCAAGATCGACGGCGCGACGTGCATGCGTCGGCTCGAGAGTTTGAGGGAGAATTACCCCAAAGAAAATTTCTACGCGATGATGAATTTGATCGGCAGTCACGACGTGTTGAGAGCGGTGACGCTGTTCGGCGAGGCGCCCGACGTCGAAGGCATGCCCGCGATCGAGCAGATGAAGTTCCGTCTCGACGAGGAGCATGAGAAACTCGGCAAGGCGCGGCTGTTGATGGCGGCGCTGTGGCAGTTCACTTATCCCGGCGTGCCGTGCATCTACTACGGCGATGAAATTGCGATGCAGGGCTTCAAAGACCCGACCAACCGTCGACCGTACGATTGGGCGCATGGCGATGATCGGATCCGCGCGGAGTATAAGAAATTCATTGCGGCGCGCCATGAGATCGCTGCACTTCGGACGGGCGAACTGCTTCCGTTGCATGCGGCGGGCGATGTGGTGGCGTTCGCTCGAGTGATCAGAAACGGTCGAGACGTGTTCGGCAACGAGGAGCAGAATGCGGCGTACATCGCGGCGTTCAATCGTTCGAAGGAGCCGATCGATGCGTCGTTCGACGTCGTTGATTTCGCCAACGGGATTTTCGTTGATGTGTTCGACGGCGAGAAGAAGTACCCCGTCAGTCGCGGACGCGTGAACGTCAAGCTCGAGCCGTTGAGCGGAGTGTTGCTCCGTCACATCGAGCCTCAACAGCATTACGAGCGTCGAGCGGGCATCTTGTTGCACCCGACCTCGTTGCCGTCGAAGTACGGGATCGGCGATCTCGGCAGAGAGGCGTTTGAGTTCATCGACTACCTCAAATCGGCGGGGCAATCGATCTGGCAAATCCTTCCGCTCAATCCCGTCGGCTTCGGATTTTCTCCGTATCAATCGCCGTCGGCGTTCGCGAGCAATCCGATGATCATTTCGATCGACGGACTGATCGACATGAAACTGATCGAGCCGTCGGAGGTCAAGCCGCTCGAGTCGAAGAATTTGACGCGCGTCGAGTTCTACAAAGTCGCCGCGTGGAAGGAGAAGCTGTTCAAGAAGGCGTTCGAGAAATTCAAGAAGGTCGAGGGCGATCTGCGTCAACAGTTCAATGAGTTCTGCGCGCGCGAGGCGTATTGGCTCGAAGACTACGGGCTGTTCATGGCGTTGAAGGTCGACAACAAGGACAAGGATTGGACGCAATGGGCTGATCCGATCAAGCTGCGTGAGCCCGAGGCGCTCGAGGCGGCGACCGAGCGGCTGTCGGACGTGATCGATTACGAGAAGTTTAAGCAGTTCATCTTCGATGAGCAGTGGTCGAAGCTCCACGCCTACGCTCACGAGAAGTCGATCGATATACTTGGCGACATGCCGATCTTCATCAGCGCGGACTCCGCCGACGCGTGGGCGAATCAGAAATTCTTCAAGCTCAACGAGGACGGCACGCCGAAGAAGGTCGCGGGGGTTCCGCCGGATTACTTCTCTGCGACGGGTCAGCTGTGGGGCAATCCGCAATACGATTGGGACGCGATGGCGGACGACAAATATTCGTGGTGGAAGTTGCGGCTGAAGAAGCTGCTCGAGATCGTCGACATCGTTCGGATCGATCACTTCAGAGGGTTCGAAGCGTATTGGGAGATCGACAGCACCGAGAAGACGGCGATCAACGGCAAGTGGATCAAGGGACCGGGCATGGCGCTGTTCACGGAACTCGGGCGCGAGATTGAAAATCTGCAGATGAGGATCGTGGCGGAGGATTTGGGCGTGATCACCGACGAGGTTGAGCAGTTGAGGCTCGATTGCGGGTTCCCGGGCATGAAGATACTGCACTTCGAACTGCACTTCAATGAGGACGGACGTATCGGATTCATGGCGCCGGAGAACTCGCTGGTGTACACGGGCACGCACGACAACAACACGACGGTCGGCTGGTACATGGAGGACATCGATAATGCGTCGAAGGTGACGATCGCGGCGTTGATCGGAGCCGATCCGCGTCGACCCGATGATGTATGTCAGAAGCTGATCGAGTTTGCTTATGCGTCGAACAGTCGTTTTGCGATCGTGCCGATGCAGGACGTGTTGAAGCTCGACAGCGGCAGCCGAATGAACACGCCCGGGACGGTCGGAACGAATTGGGGCTGGCGTTTGAAGCCCGATTATCAATTGGATTCCGAGGCAGGAAAATTGAAGGCGCTGTGTAATAAATATAAGCGGTAGAAATTGTTGGGAGGGTAAGTTCATGGATAAGAATACGTTTGTGGTTGAGAAGCCGTGTCCGATCTGTCTGCAGAAGACGCACGTGATCAAACCGAAGTCTCGTCTGATGATGGAGAGCCGCGACGCCGACACCTGCGTTCACTACAAAGATTTCAATATCAATCTGTATCGGGTGTGGCTGTGCGAGCACTGCGGGTTTGCGGGCGACGAGAAGACGTTCGGCGTGAGGATTACCGATCGCACTCGCACTCAGATCAAGGAGTGGCTTGACGGACATCCGATCGATCATGAGTTTGTCGACGAGAACGATGCGCCGCGCGCCATCACCTCTCTCGAGCGTGCGCTTGACTGCCTTGATCTGTTGAAGGCGCCGATCGCCAAGAAGGCATCGACCAATCATCAGCTGGCGTGGGTTTACCGCTCGATCGGCGACAAGGAGCATGAGGAGGAGTACCTCAAGAAGGCGGCGGAGCTCTACGCTCAATCGTTGGCGACGGAGCGTTATCCGATCGGCAACTTGACTGACACGATGGCGCTGTTCGTCACCGGCTCGATCTACTATCTGCTCAACGACTACAACAATTGCGCGTCGTTCCTGTCGAGGATCATCGGCGATCAGAATGCGCGTACTCGTGAGCGCGTGCTGTTCGAGAAGGCGAGAGACCTTTGGGAGGACGTTCGCGCCGCTCAGAAGGAAGAAGAGAAGGCAAAAAAATAATCCGCGCGGAACGGATCGATAGAAATGAAATTAATCCTCGGGCTCCGGCTCGGGGATTTTTTTAATGTCGTTCTAATTATATTTTCATCAATAATATAGTTGATGGTGTTAGTATCGTAACCAACAGAAAGGAAGTGATCACATGCCGATATTCAACACAGGTAAAGAAGTCATTCAAGCGTTTATGCGCTCGCTCGACAACACAACTCTCAAAGGGCAGGCGGCGCTCGACGAAGCGGTTCGCGCGTGCTCGAATTTCAACGGTATCAATGATCTGATCAATCAGTTCGTCTCCGATTGTCAGAACGCTCCCGACGGTGATTCATTCCTCAAAGATTATTGCGGGATCGATCTCGATAACAACGACACGGGAGCGATCAGCGGCTACGACGCCGGCAGCACGACTTATCAAAAGACCGCCGAGTCGATCGTTCCCGAGTACGGCTCGATGCAAAACTTTACCGGCAGCTCGTTCACCGTCAAGGGGCTCACCGTTTCCTTTGTCGACAAGAATTATAACAGCATAACCACGCAAAGTTTATCAACTCAAGGGAAACTCATCGCCAACGGTCTCTACTCATGGTGGATCGAACAGTCGCTCAACCTCATCGAAGAATCCTACGGCTCAAACTTCGGGTTCTCCTCAGCCTCCTCCGCGACCGTCAAGGACATGGATTTTTACTTGACCTACGGCGGGAGCTTCCTCGCCACCACTTGGAATTGGAGCAATTATGCCGGCGATGTCACACGACTGGCGATGGACGTCAATACCTACTACTACAATTCATTCACCGACAGCACCAACGGCGATTCAGACAGAGGTCAAATATATCTCGACCGAACGTTGTCACACGAGATGACTCACGCCGTCATGGCTGCCAACATCAAGAATTTCAATTCGCTCCCGCAGTTCCTCAAGGAGGGCATGGCGGAGCTCACCCATGGCATCGATGACTCGCGCACTAATGTGATCAATAAACTCGCCAACAGTCCCTACTACCTTCGAGCCAGCGTCAGCTTGAACGATACCGGTACCGGCAACAGCGATTGCTACGCCGGCGGTTACATGCTCCTTCGATATCTCGCCAAGCAGGCGTCGTACGGCAACTCCCCCTCTATCGACGACAACACCATCATCAACTACAAGAGCAATACGCTCGTCAGCGGTACGTCCGACGCCGAGAGCATTCTAAACAATACCTCCGGCAGTCGAACAACAATCCTTGCAGGCGACGGCGATGACACCATCGATAATCGCGGCGATTACTCTTACATCAACGCGGGCGCAGGCAATGACTCCATCACGAGCAATATCAATTCAAATTATGGCTGGTACGTGACTATCAACGGCGGGCTCGGCAACGATACAATCACCGGCTCGACCCATGCCGATACTTTTATCTACAATGCCGACGACGGCAATGACATCATCACCAATTACGAGTCCAACGACAGGATTCAAATTTTGTCGGGCGCCATCGACGACACTTTGATAAGCGGCAATGATGTGATCGTTTCGGTCGGCAGCGGCTCGATCACTCTCAAAAATGCTCGAAACAAGACGCTCAATTTCATCGACGGCAATGGCGATACAATTTCCGTCGGCGGAGATGATACGCTCCCCAGCGACGATACAACTCCCGGCAACGATACGATCCCCGACGACGTTGAGCCCGCCGATCCCGGTCCGAAGCTCATTTATAATTACAATAAGAGCACGGTGCTCGGCGGTACTTACGGCAATGACACCATCGATAACAGAGCGGGCGACGTTCAAATTTATGCCGGCGACGGCGACGATTCAATTTACAACTCAACGAACTCCAATTACACCATCAACAATCAATACGGCTACGTCACCATCGATGGCGGCGACGGCAATGACCGCATCATCAGCAACGATCCAAACGTCTCGCTCAACGGCGGCGCCGGCAATGATTCCATCGTCGTCAACAATTGGAGCAATGTGACAGTCAGAGGCGGCACCGGCAATGATACCATTGTCGGCAGCACCATTAAAGGCATGCTCTATCAATACTATCAAGGCGACGGCAATGATGTCCTTGTAGATTACAGCGACGCCGATACCATTCAAATTCTTTCGGGTTCCGTCGACGAAACTCAACTCAGCGGCTCAGACATGATCATCGCCGTCGGCACCGGCTCAATCCGTTTGAAGGACGCCAATAATAAATCGCTCAATCTCGTCAACGCGTCCGGCAGAAGGATTACCCTCGAGCCCGACCCCGAGCCCACCATCTCATCTCATTACTTCACCAATTACAATCGAAATTCGGTGGTCAGCGGGACAAGCGGACGAGATACGATCGCAAACTATGCGGGCGGCGCAATCATGTACGGCGGCGCAGGCAATGATTCTATCTATAATTCAACGAACTCGTATTACACCATCAACAGCAGTTACGGTTACGTGACGCTCGACGGCGGCGACGGCGATGACACCATCGACAACCATGATCCTTATGTGTCGATCAGCGGCGGCGCAGGCAATGACTTAATCAACGTCGGTACTTGGAGAGGCATAACCGTCCGCGGCGGCACCGGCAATGACACCATCAACGGCAGCAATATCAGCGGTATGCTCTACCAATACTCGGCGGGCGACGGCTATGATGTCTTCTTCAATTACAACAACAATGACACGATCCAAATTCTCTCGGGCGCCGTCGACAGCACCCTGTGGAGCAGCCTCGGTCTGTACATCAGTGTTGACGACAGCAGCTCGATCCTTTTGGCAAATGTTTCGAGTGCCAACCTCAATCTCGTTGACGCTTACGGCAATAAAATTTCCATCGGCGAGGAGCCCGAAGACGATCCGCCGTCATACATCACCAATTACAATCAAAATTCGATCGTCAGCGGCAAATCGGGTAAAGACACCATCATCAATCACGCGGGTGGAGCAATTATCCGCGGCGCCGGCGGCAATGATTCCATCTACAACTCAACAAGCTCGTCGTACACAATCAATAACGGTTGGGGCTACGTCACACTCGACGGCGGCAACGGCAATGATACCATCGAAAGTCATGATCCCTACACGTCGATCAGCGGCGGCAAGGGTAATGACTCAATCTACGTCAGCGGTTGGGCTGATGTGACTATCAACGGAGGAGCCGGCAACGATACCATCACCAACCTCGGCGCGTACAACGTCATTCAGTACAAGAGCGGCGACGGCAATGATCTGATCCAAGGCTATAACTCCACGTCGACCATTCGCCTCAACGACAACGCAAAGTACTCAACCCGCACCTCCGGCAATGACGTGATCGTTTCGGTCGGCTCCGGCAAGATCACTCTCAAAGGTGCCGTCGGCAAAACCATCAACATCGTCGGCTCGGACACGACCACCATTCAAACCGGTCTTTACATCAATAATACCGTCAAAAATGATCTCGTCAACGGCTCGAGCGGCAACGATACCATCAGAAATCGAGCGGGCGGTGTGACCATTCGGACCGGCGACGGCAACGATTCAATCTTCAACATGACGACCGCGAATTATACCATCAACAGCGGTTGGGGATATGTGACGATCGATGCCGGCGACGGCAACGATACGATCACAAACAGTGATCCCCATGTGTCGATCAACGCCGGCGACGGCGACGATACAATTTATAATTACAGCTACTCCTACACGACGCTCAAAGGAGGAGCGGGCGACGATACAATCTCGGGGCTCGGTCGGAACAATATTGTTCAATACACTCAGGGCGACGGCAATGATCTCATTTTCGGTTTCAACGGCGATGACACGTTCCATATCACCGACGAGTCGAACTACCTGACGTTGGTCTCGGGCTCGGATATCATTATATCGCTTGCTTCGGGCGAAGTAACTCTCAAGAATTCTTACGGCTACTCGCTCAACATCAATGGCGGCATCTATGACGGCGACGATACTTATTCCGATTCACTGTCGAACTACACCTCCGACACGATATTCAGCGGCACGAGCGGCAACGACAAGTTGAAGAACTATGCGGGTGGCGTGACGATTCGTGCGGGAGACGGCAATGATTCAATTTACAGTTCGACGGACTACTCTTATACCGGCGGCAGAGGCTACGGCTACGTGACCATCGACGGCGGCAAGGGTAAGGACACCATCAACAGTAATGATCCCAATGTTTCGCTCAACGGCGGCGACGGCAATGACTCAATCAACATCAACAATTGGAGTTATGTGACGGTGCGCGGAGGAGCCGGCGCCGATACCATCACCAATCTCGGTTCGTACAACTTGATCGATATGTCGTCGGTCAGCGGTAATGATCTCGTCTACGGCTATGACGACAACGATACGATCAGACTCATCGACGGCTCGTCGTTCTCGACAACGACCTTGAACAACGATGTGATCGTATACGCGAGCTCGAGTACCATGACGCTCAAGAATGCGTCGGGCAAGCGGATCAACATCGTTAACGATAACATCAACTACATCACAAATTACATTTACGGCTCGTTGGTAAGCGGCACCAGCGGACGTGATTCCATCTATAACAGCACGGGCGGCTCATGGTCGACGCTCAATGCAGGTGACGGCAATGATACTATCGATAACCGAGCAGATCATGCAGTGCTCAACGGCGGAGCCGGCGACGATTCCATCAACAGCAGTCGTAACTCTACATATGGTTGGTATGCTACACTCAACGGCGGAACAGGGAACGACACGTTGACGGGTTCGAACGGTTATGCTGACGTATTCATGTACAAGGCGGGCGACGGTTATGATGTGATCACAAATTACGAGAGCTACGATACGATTCGGTTGACCGACGGCTCGTCATTCTCGACAACGCGCTCGGGCGATGATGTTATCGTGTACGTCGGTTCAGG
>JAFUXN010000056.1 GCA_017477125.1 Selenomonadaceae bacterium | reverse complement strand
AACAGCCCAACGGTCGACGGCGGCAGCCTTCAATCCAAACCTCAACTGTTGAGTTCAGAGGCTCAACGGTTGAAGGGCGATGGTGAAAGATGGGCGCCCGCCTACCAAGGGGGCGGCTCGCCCTTACCCTGTTCATCAGCCCAATGGTCGAAGGCGTCAGCCTTCAATCCGAACCGCAACCGTTGAGGTCAGAGGCTCCCGGATTCAAAAGGTGAAACCTTTTAAGGGCGGGTGGGCGGGATAAAAATCCTGCAGAGATCAAATTTTATTGTTGAATGACAAAGGAGTTGAAGTTGTCGCTTGAAAGCATTCGGATTGTGGGCGCTGCTCACAGCTTTTTTCTACGTATCGCAGACTTCGCTCCTGCCGTTCTTCGCATACAACGGCGTCTCCACCAATTTCATGCTCCTGCTCACCGTCAGCACCGCATTCATACTCGGCGCGCGCAAGGGAGTGTTCATGGGATTCGCCGCGGGGCTGCTCCAAGATTTGACGACAGGTTCATTTTTCGGTTGCTCGATCTTCAGCTACATGCTGATCGGCTTCGGTTGCGGCAAATTCTCCACGCATGTTTTCAAGGAGCAATTCTTCATGCCGGTGCTCACATCGATCTTCGCCGCCGCCTTCCATTACTCCATGATGCTCGGCTTCATGTTCCTGCTCGGCTACCACCTCGACATCAAATTCAACGTCGAGCACGTGCTGCTGCCGATGATCATCTGCCAATTCGTATTCGCATACCCCGTGCACAAGATCGTTTTCAACTTCGACAAGCGCATTCGACGTACTTAATGCGCATTTTTTTTTAACGGAGTGACTTTCGTGGTCGACAACAATAATAACAACGATGAATATGTCGGTCGGCTCAAGCCGCTGGCGTTCATCATCTTCATGGTCATTTCGATTTTGATTGCGCGCGTCGGCTACCTGCAAGTTTACGACGGCGAATATTATTCCAAGCTCGCCGACGGCAATCGCATCAGGATCATTCCGTCGATGGCTCCGCGCGGAACATTTTTTGATCGCAACGGGCAACTGCTGGTGACCAACCGCCCGGGCTTTACGGTATCGCTGTTGCCGTTGACCGAACCGATCAAGGAAGAAGTCATCGTGAAACTGGCGGAGCTGGTCGATGTGCCGGTCGAGGACATCAAGCGCAAGATCGATATACATTACGGCTTCGACCCGATCAGGATCAAGACGGACGTGACGCCCGACATCGTTACGATCATCGAGGAGCAGAAGAGCACTTATCCCGGCGTCGTCATAGAGATTCAGCCGATCAGGAATTATATCCTCAAGCAGGAGGCGGCGCACACCTTCGGTTATGTGAGTGAGATATCCGATGAGGAGCTTGAGCGCAAGAAGTCCGAGGGTTACAAGTCGGGCGATATCATAGGCAAGTTCGGGCTCGAGCGGATTTACGATAAATATATTCGTGGAGAGAACGGCGGCGAGCAGGTTGAGGTCGACGTGGCGGGCAAGCCGGTTCAGATACTGGGCAAGAAGGAGCCGACGCCGGGCGCCGATCTGATCTTGACGATCGATCGTGATCTGCAGGTTGCCGCCGAGCAAGCGGTTGATGCTCAACTGGCGGCGATCAGTGCCAATGCGGCGGCGGCGGTGGTGATGAATCCGCAGACGGGCGAGGTGCTTGCGCTGGTGAGCCGTCCCGCGTTCGATCCAAATCTGTTTGCGCATGGCATCTCGACCAAAGATTGGAATGCGATCAACGAAAATCCGTATCACCCGATGGACAACAAGGCGATCACCGGCGAATATCCTCCGGGCTCGACGTTCAAGATCGTGACGGGGACGGCTGCGTTGGCGGCGGAGCGTGTGACGCCCGACGAGATGATCTTCGACAGCGGCACGCACTGGCTGATCCCGAAGGGCAATGCGAGCGGCGAGGCGCTTGGTTGGTTGGACTTCCGCGCGGCGCTGGCGCATTCGGATAACGTTTATTTTTATGAGATGGGCAATCGGCTCGGCGTTGATATGCTCGAGTACTATTCGAGGATGTTCGGGCTGGGCGAGAGGACGGGGATCGATCTGCCGTACGAATCGGAGGGCATGGTTGCGAGCAAGGCGCTCAAGCGCGAGCTCTACGATGATGATTGGTATTTGTCGGAGACATTCGACGCGGCGATCGGTCAAGGATTTAATTTGGTGACGCCGTTGCAGGCGGCGATGGTGATGGGTGAGATCGCTGCCAACGGTCGACGATACAAGCCGCATGTGGTTCAGAAGATCGTGACGCAGAACGGCGAGCTGGTCAAAGAATTTCCGCCGGAACTTTTATCGGAACTCGACGTGCCGTATTGGGTGATCGAGCTGGTGCAATCGAGTTTGCATGACGTGACGAAGTACGGGACGGCGGCGCGAAATTTTGAGGGCTTCCCTTACGACATAGCGGGCAAGACGGGGACGGCGGAGAACTCTCAAGGGCGCGACCATGGTTGGTTCGTCGGCTACGGACCGTTCGACAATCCCACGATCGTGGTGAGCGTGATCGTTGAGCAGGGAGGATTCGGCGCGTCGTCGGCGGTTCCGATCGGTCGAAAGATCATGGAAGCGGCGTTCGCCATCGCCAACGATCGAGCCGCTTATCTCGCTCAAAAAAATGCTCCGCCTCCTCAATGATCGAGTATGAAAAAAAAGTGTAGCATTTTTGATCGCGATGGTGTATAGTTAGCGTGAAGAAATTATGAAGACTCGAAAGCCGAAAGGCGTTGGGGTCGATTCGCAACTGTACGAGGTGGCGGCAATGAGTGAAGACATAGTTAAGATCAAGGGGACGCGAGCGGGGCTGCAGCTTTCGTTCGCGTCGGGAGCGAAGTTCGAAGACATCAAGTCGAACATTGTGGGCAAGCTCGAGGCGGGCGACAATTTTTTCATTCGAGGGACGACGGTTTACATCCCGAAGGGGACGTTCCCGACCGATCAGATGGAAGTGCTGAGGCGGATTTTCCATCGGCATGGAATGTTGTTCCGCAATGAGATACCGAAACCGAAACCGGTCGCGCGTCCCGAGCCGAAGAAGCCGAAGGCGGAGGAAGATCAGCTGATCGTGATCAATCGGACGGTGCGCGGCGGGCAGGAGGTTCGGACGAAAAGCTCGGTGCTGATCTGCGGGAACGTCAATCCCGGGGCGCAGGTGATCGCGGGCGGCTCGATCGACATTCGAGGGACGTGCCGGGGACTGGTGCACGCGGGCGCGTTCGGCAATGACAAGGCGGTGATCATAGCGGATCGATTGATGCCGGTGCAGATTAGGATCGCCGATCTGGTGGCGCGGTCGCCCGACGAGACCGAGCAGGTCACCACACCCGAACGCGCGTCGATCAAGAACAGCCGCATCGTCATCGAACCTATCATGAGATAACATTGGAGTGAACTGTATGAGTGAGATATTAGTGATAACCTCGGGCAAGGGCGGCGTCGGCAAGACCACCACCACCGCGAACATCGGCGTGGGGCTGGCGATGCGCGGATACCGCGTTGCTCTCATCGACGTCGATACGGGACTGCGCAATCTCGATCTCCTGCTCGGACTCGAGAATAGGATCATGTATGATCTCATCGACGTGACCAGCGGTCGACAGCCGTACAAAAAGGCGCTCGTTCAGCACAAGAAATATAAATCGCTCTACTTGCTGCCGACGTCGCAGGTCAAAGACAAGTCCGCGGTCAACGGTGATCAGCTCGTGTCGCTGTGCAAGGAGATGAGCCGCGAGTTCGATTACATTCTGCTCGATTGTCCCGCGGGCATTGAGGACGGATTCAAGACGGCGATCGCCGCCGCCAACTGTGCGATCGTCGTGACCAAGCCGGAGATTTCCGCCGTTCGCGATGCCGACAAGATCATCGGTGAGCTCGGGCGCGCCGACAAGAACAACATCAAGCTCGTCGTCAATTGCATTCGTCATCAGATGGTCGAGAAGGGCGACATGCTTGATATGAGCGACATCGATGAAATTCTCTCGATTGAATGTATCGGTCAAGTGCCCGAAGATGAGATGGTTATAATGGCGACGAACCGCGGCGAGCCCGTCATCACCATGCCTGATTCTCATGCGGGCAAGGCGTATAAAAATATCGTCGGTCGGCTGTGCGGCGAGCGCATTCCGTTTTTGAAGGCGCCCAAGGAGGGATTCTTCGCCAAGCTCAAAAGATTTCTCGGGCTCATTTGAGGGGAGGGCTGAGTTATGCTCATCGATACCCTCATGAAGATTTTCGGACGCGACGAAAAACCGTCGGGCAAGATTGCCAAGGAGCGGTTGAGGGTGGTGCTCATTCACGATCGCGCCAGCGTCTCGCCCGAAGTCATGGATCGCCTCAAGAACGATATCCTTGCGGTGATCTCGAATTACATGGACGTTGACAAGGGCGCGATGGAGATTTCTCTTGCCAACGATTCAAACTCGGTTGCGCTCATCGCCAACATTCCCGTCAACTCAATGAGGCACGGGAGGAGGTAGGGCGTCGAGGTCGATGATCCGATCGGCAATATCGATGATGGCCGGACGATGCGCGGCGATGATGATCGTGCGTCGGCGGCTGTATTTTTTTATCAACGCGACGATCGAGCGTTCGGTATCGAGATCGAGACCTGCGGTCGGCTCGTCGAGGATCACAATCGAAGCGCCCTTCGAAATTTTTATCAACGCTCTCAATAATCCCAGCCGTTGAAGTTGACCGCGGCTCAACAAATGATCGGCGCCGTCGAGCGAAACTTCGTCGGCGAATTTTTTTATTGTCGACGGATTGATCGGATTGAAGACGGCGGCGTTGACGTCGAAGGGCGCGTTGAACCAATGAGGCTGTTGAGGGACATAAGCGATCTTCTCGACGATCGAACGGCGTTCCATTTTCGACAGCGGGAGATCGTTGATGAAAATCTCTCCGACCGTCGGACGGTTGAGCCCCGCGATCAGTTTGAGGAGGGTGGATTTGCCCGCGCCGCTCTCGCCCTTGAGCACGGTGATCAATCCCGGGTCGATCGATAAGCTGAGCCCGTCGAGCGTGGGCGTCAATTTGTTCGGGTAGGTGAATGAAATTTTGTCGAGGGTGATCGACGGCGGCATGCGGGTCGGGACGGTTGCTCCGCGCGGAATGGGCTCGTCGACGAGAAATTTTTGAAGGCGCTCGAAAGATTGTTTGGCGTCGATGAATGAGTGGAACGCCGCGCCCAATTGTCGGATCGGAGCAAAGAACTCGGGCGCCAACAGCAGAATGAAGAACGCCGCTCGAAAATCGATGTCGCCCGCGGTCAAGCGCAATCCGCACGTCACCGCGACCAACGCGATTGCCAACGTGGTGATCAATTCGAGGGCGAAGGCGGAGACGAATGCCAGTTTCAACACGTCGAGGATCGCCGCCGTCGAGCGTTTTGAAATCGATTGTAAGCGGTCGATGGCGGGCTCTGTTTGACGGAACATCTTCAACGTTGGGATCGCTCTCAACAATTCGTCGAAGTCGGCGTTGAGTTTCAGCAGGAGCGATTGAGCTCGATCGTTGCGCGCCCCGACCGCTCGCCCGATCAAGTACAGCAGGAACGGCGCGATCGGCAACGTGATCAAAAATATCAGCGCCGACATCGGATCGAAGGCGGCGGCGACGATCAATATCAGCGGCGTCAGAATCATGAGTGATGTGATGGTCGGCAGCACTCGTGTGATGAATTGTTCCAAGCTCGCGATCAGATCGAACGTCAACGTCAAGAGCGTGCCGTTATCGATCGGTTGAGCTCGTTGGTCGAAGATCGATGAGTGCAGTCGACGGCGGAGATCACGCTGAACCGTTGCCGCCAACCCGTTGAAAACTTTTCCCCGTCGGTTGTCGATAAAAATTTTGATCGTCAATGTCGAGAACAAAAATATTATGATCGATCGGTCGAAGGTGACGAGCAGATCGGTCAACAGGAGGGCGGCGAGGACAATAAAAAGTCCCCGCGCCAACTCGATTGCGGCGATTGACGCGAGGCAGTTTTTATTTCGATTGATAAATTCTCGGATCACAATCAGATGTGTTCTTTGATGATGAACGAGTAGCCGGCGTTGAAAGTCTCATCGGGGTCGAGCGAACGAATGCCGTCCTTATCCTTGAGCTCGCCGTTGAAGTCAATGAAGTCGGCGTGACCGTGCCACGGCTCGATGCACAGGAACGGAGCGCCTCCCTTGTCGGGCGTCCAGATGCCCCAGAACGGGAAGCCTTTGGCGCGGAGCGTGACGGACTTGGGGCTTTTGCGCGAGCGGATCGAAATTTCGTCGGACTTGAGATCGTCGAACACCAGCGCATCGCCTTTGAACAGATCATAATTGAGTTTGAGAATCTTGCCGTCGATGGTGGGAATGCGATCGTGGGTCAACGGGCCCGACGGATCGAGCGGAATCCGCGCGGAGTTTTCGGCGACGTTGAACTCGAGGAAGCAATCATCAAAAGTTTCGCCGTCGACGATGGGGCAACGGATAGCGGGGTGCGCGCCGATCGAGAAGTACATGATTTTATCGTCGACATTCTTGACCGTCCACATGACTTTGACTTCGTTCTTGAGCAGGATGTAAGCGATCTCGAGACGGAACTTGAACGGGTAAACCTCGAGCGTCTTGTCGGACCAATCGAGCGCGAAGGCGAGCTCATCAACTTCTTCGCGAATGCAATTGTAATCGGAGATGCGACCGAAGCCGTGACCGGGCAACGAATACTCCTTGCCGTCGACGCGATACTTATTGCCGACGAGCTTGCCGACGATCGGAAACAGGACGGGCGAAGAGTACTTCCACCACGTGGGATCGGCGTCGAAGAGGTACTCGGTGCCGTCGCTGATGCCGGTGATGGATTTGAGTTCGGCGCCGTGGTCGTCGACGGTGATCTTGAGGACGTCATTCTTGATCGTGTGCAACATGCATGCAACACTCCCTTCAATAGTTTTATCACATTATATCAGACAATGCGCCCGTTGCACACAAAAATTTTTTCTCCAACGTGTTCGTGACGGATTGTTTTTTTGACTTTGTTGATCTCGAGCACGTGATTGATTACAATGAAATTTAAAAAAAAAACGGTTCCATGAACCCGAGGGAGGATCAGAACCATGGTTTTCAAGAAGCGTTGGGCGCTGACGCTGGCGTTGGCACTGATGGCGAGCTCGTTCTTGCCGTTGAGTCCCGCGTTGGCGGAGGAGGCGTCGACGGAGCCGATTGAGTTTGTTGATGAGGACGAGACGGCGGTCGAGCCCGAGGTCAATGAAGACAGCCTGCGCTATCTGCTGCTGGTTGATTCGTTCGAGACCGCCGAGCGCATTCCGACGAGGCGACTGTCGACACCGGCAGAGGTCGTGGTCGTCACCGCCGACGAGATCGACGCCAACCATTATCAATCCGTCGATGAGGCGTTGAGCCATGTCAACGGGCTGGTGATGGGATTCATCAACGGCAGCGATCGCGTCCTCACTCTCGTCGACGGGCGACGCTCTTTCATGCACCCGCCCATGAAGGCAATCGAGCGCATTGAGATCGTCATGGGCGGCGGCTCCGCTCTCTACGGATCAGATGCCGTCGGCGGCGTCATTAACATCATCACCAAGCGCGGCGATCACGACGAAACTCATGTTGACGTCAACACCGGCTCCTGGCATCGTCATCGCTACGAGATCACCAATCAAGGCAATGATGGCAGGCTCGGCTGGTTCATCGACGCGGGCATCGGCAAGAGCAGACCTTTCAAATCCTCGAGCGGAGAAAATCACGCCGACGATTACGATGAGAAGTACGCATCGATCAGATTGGATCACCGCTTCGACGATCGCAACTCCCTCACCTTCGACCTTCAACACTACTCGAATCGGTACAACAAATATCGCACCGATCGGAGCCCAAATTATTTTCCGTCGAACTTCACGCCCAAATATGAGCTCGATAATCAGGTCGCACTGACTTACAAGTTCAAGGAGACGACTTCGACGCCGGGCTTCCTCCGCTACTTCAACAATTACTCCGACATCGATCATCGTCTCTACGGCAAGGGCTCGTCCCGATTGCAAGGCGTTGACTATCAGAACGGTTGGGAGATGGGTCAGCACCGATTGATCGTCGGCGTCGAGTGGCACCAGTCGAGCGACGAGCACGAGCGTTGGAACTACGCTCAGAAGAAAATCAACAACACCGCCTATTACATTCAAGATACGATCTCGATGGGTAAGTGGACTCTGGTGCCGGGCACTCGTTTGGATCACAACGGTCAGTTCGGACATCAATGGTCGCCCAAAGTCGCCGCCAATTATTCTCCCGACGATCAGACGAAAATCTTTGCGTCGTGGGGTCGAGTGTACCAGGCGCCCAATGCTCGACAACTCTACACCGACATGACGCGCTGGATGACCGTCGGCGACAGCTTGATCCCTTATCGATATGAAAGTTGGCAGGGCAGCAGCAATCTCAATCCCGAGACGGGGCACACTGAGACTATCGGCGTCGAGCACGACTTCAGCGACAAGGTCAATGCGTCGTTGAGCCTGTTCAACGCAAAGATCACCGGCTACCTCGACCTCAACGATTACGGCGCCACCGTCGACGACATCAGACTGCTCGATCTCAACTACGTCAATTCGAGCGCCGACAAACAGCGCGGCATCAACTTCGTCTACCGCCAGAAGATGGACGATCATTGGAGCTATAATCTCGGTTACGCGTACATTCATCGCGATCGACCGTTGGGATCGGAGGAGTACATCAGTCATTGGCGCGCGCCTCGAAACAGCTACCGAGCCTCGCTCCGATATCAGAACGGACCGTGGCGAGCGAGCTTGCACGGAATTATGGGAACGGGCGCGGGCGGCACCAATTACATGGAAGATGATTTTGCGCTGCTCGACTTCAACATCAGTTGCGATGTCTCTGATTGGGCGACGGTGTACGCGAAGGCGATCAACTTCACCAATCAGAACCGTTCGTATTACGGCAGAGGATTCAACGCGCCGGGTCGGCTGTTCCAAGTCGGCGTCGACTGCTACTTCTGAGGAGGTTTAATCAATGGCAGATTTTTACACGGAGATATTCCCCGCAGAGGACGGCGACATAACGATAAACGTTTATCACGGGACGCGGGACAACGGATTCAGACGCTTGATGACGGGCGGCGACGGAGCCAATTTGATCGAGGCGGGAGGATACTTCAACACGCTGATAGGAGGAGCGGGCGCTGACACGCTGACGACGCGATTCAGCTATGTGACGCTCGAGGGCGGCGAAGGCGACGATTACATTCTCATTGATAACAGCGGCTCGACGAACGAAAACATTTCGCACGTGGTGCTGACGGGAGGCGCGGGACGAGACACGTTTGCATTCATGCCCGGCGAGCACACCATCAACGCGACGATAACCGATTTTGATCCCGCGGAAGATTCTCTGGTGCTGGTGTCGTTGACGGCGGACGGGAGCTTGGCGGTGCTCAATGCCATCGACGACAGCGCCATCAGCATCAACGAAAACCAACGCGCAGAGGTCGAAGCTCGTCTCTCCACGCAGGCAACCATCGACGTCGTTCCCGACGGTTTCAATTACGATTCCGATACCAAGACCGCTAACCTCTACATGTACGAGCTGGGCTTTGCGCTGAATTTCAAGCGCGTTGATGATTTCGATGCACTGAAGGATAAGGGCATCAACATCGTCGACACGGACGGCACATCGTTGGGCACCAAGCAGACCGATATGCAACCCGATATCCCCAACGGCTTGTCGGTCTATTATAATGAGTCCTACGATCAGAACTGGCTCTACGTTTATTCATCGTACGAGGGAAATGTTTGGCTCGGCGGCTCCGATTGGAACGGCAACACCGGCTTGCTTTGGTCGGACACCACCATTCATGATATCCGCGCGGAAAATGATACGGTCGGCGGACGCATGCTTGCCGGCGATGCGAACACCAATTACATCTACGCGGGCAGCGGCGGTGCGTCGATGTGGGGCGGTCCCGGCGGTTGGGATTACCTCAACGGCGGCGACGGCGCCGATACTTTCTTCGCCGGCATGACCGAGAACGAAGGCGGCACGAATATCTACAACGTGCGAAATGATGACATCGTGCATATCGGCAGTATCAGCCTCAATGATATCTTTCCGTCGCTCAACAATAACACGACCGACGCCGAGATCGGGGCGAGCGGATCAGATACTCAATCGGTTTATGTCCAGGGCATCACCGACGGCAGCGAATACGATCGCGATTACGATTGGGTCGTCTGGACTTATACTTCGTTCCTCTACATTTACTCAAACGATTACGATACGACAATCGACATCACCCGCTCATACGACGCCGCCGACAGAGGTTTAGATGCGGCGACGGTCTTGGAGCTCAACGACGGCAATCGCATTCGATACAAAAATTATCTGTGGTCTTGGGACATATATAACAGCGCCGACAATTCATGGTCGCCGATCGAGCTCGCCATCGGCAGCCTTCAAACTTACGTCGACGCCAACGGGCGGGAAGTTGTTTCGCTCGGCTCGGCATATCAAGGCAGCATGTGGCTCACCGATTACTTCAGTTCGGCGCAAGTGATCGACGCCTCCAACTCGACCGTCGACAACAGAGCTTTCATCGGAAATGATCTCGACAACTCGATCGTCGCAGGCTCGGGCAACTCAACGTTGTGGGGCGGCGGCGGCAATGATACTCTCGTCGGCGGCGCGGGCGTCGATACATTCATCGCAGGCAAGGGCGAAGGCAACACCACCATTCTCAACGCGTCCGATGATGATATCGTTCAGCTTTGGAATTTCGAGCTCAACGAGCTTTCGAGCGTCAACGTGATCACAAGCGCCGGCGGCAATCAGATCGGTCTCAACTTGACCGCCGACGACGGAACAAACATCGCCGTCCGTCGCGCCGACAATGCGTCGAGCACCACGATCCTGTTCGCCGATTACTCCCGTTGGCAATATAATTACTCCGACGGCTCCGTCACCGCGCTCGTCGACCTCTTGCCCGTCGGTCTGGAGCGTTCGGCTTATTCGGTCACCGTCACTTCGGATTATGCGGGCGATCTCTACCTCGGCGGCGTCGATCTCAACGGCAATTCGATAGGCGGCTGGCATGATGATCTCGTCCGAAGCATCTACGCAACGAATGATACCGTCGGCGGTCGCATGCTGGCAGGCAGTTCAAGCAGCAATGACATCTTCGCGGGAGCCGGCGGCGCATCGTTGTGGGGCGGCGTCGACGGCTACGATTATCTTTACGGAGGAGCGGGCGCCGATACTTTCATCGCGGGCATGGGCGAAGGCACCACCAACATTTGGTACTGCGGCGATGATGATCTCGTTGTCCTCCACAACATCAACGTTGATGATATCGCCGACGCGTCTTTCTACGAAGGAAGCTCCTCCAATCGTCTCGGCTTGACCACTGCCGACGGCACCAACATTTATATCTGGTACTCGACCGATACCACCGTCACGACGATCCGATTCGCCGACGGCACCACCCGCACTTTCGATCACGCCGGCGGCGATTGGCGCTCGCTTTTCATCAACAGCAACTCCTCGCCCGAGACCGGCTTGATGCAATTCGGCAGCACCGTTTACGTCTCATCGTCGTTCGTCGGCAACATCGCGCTCGACGGAACCGATTGGAACGGCGCAACCGTCGAAGGATATTCCGATACCACGCTCGCCACCATCGACGCAAGCGAAGACACCGTCGGCAATCGATTGCTCGCCGGCAACACTCGCAGCAATTTGATCCGTGCCGGAGCGGGCGGCGATTCACTCTGGGGCGGCAATGGCGGAACCGATTACCTCTATGGCGGTTCGGGCGCCGATACTTTCATCGCGGGAATGGGCGAAGGCTTCACCGGCATCAACGATGTCGGCAACAATGATGTCGTCGTGCTCCACAACATCAACATTGAGGACATCGCGCGCGCTTCATTCCACGCAAGTTCCAATTGGCTCCGCATCGAGACGACCGACACCACCACCTCCAACCCCGCCATCAACATCTTCTACTCGACCGATACCACGCTCGGCACGATCCAATTCGCCAACGGCGAGACCCGCACGTTTAATCCTACCGAAGGCAATTGGAGCGATCTGTTTGTCGACAGCGACACCACCATGCCCGCCGGGCTCACTCAAACCGGCAGGACTCTGATCGTCTCGTCGGAGTTCGAGGGCGATGTTTATCTCAGCGGCGTCGATCTCAACGGTGATACCGTCGACGGTTGGTCGAGCTCATTGGTTGAGACCATCAACGCAAGAAATGATTCCGTCGGCGGACACATGCTCGCAGGCAACTCCAATCGAAACGTGATCCTCGCCGGCGACGGCGGCAATTCGATGTACGGCGGCACCGAAAGCGGCAACGGTTGGAATCATCTCTACGGCGGCGACGGAGCCGATACGTTCATCATGGGCAATGACAGCGGCAGAACCGCCGCCTACTCCGTCGGCGATGAAGATGTGGTCGTGCTCTACAACATCAACCGCGCGGATATCAACGATGTCGGTTGGAGCCGCGGAACCAATTCCGACGTCATCATCATCACGCCCGACAGCAGCAATCATCTCAACATCTGGTACAACACCGATACCACCATCACCACCGTTCGATACGCCGACGGCGAGACCCGCACGTTCGATCACGTTAACGGTCATTGGCAAGACCTCTTCGTCGACAGCGACACCTATGCCTATATGCCCGACGGATTGTTGAAGTTCCACAGCACTTTATATGTCACGCCGTCGTTCGTCGGCAACATCGCCCTCGGCGGCGTCGGCATCAACGGTGAGACACTCGACGCTTACTCCGATACCACGATCGTAAAAATTGATGCGGTCGATGATACCGTCAACGGAAGATTTTTCGGCGGCAATGAGCTCGACAACGATATTCGAGCGTACGCGGGCGGCACGTCGATGTGGGGCGGGCTCGGCGGCAGCGATACGCTCTACGGCGGCGACGGAGCCGACACGTTCATAGCCGGCGCGGGCGAGGGTAACACGCGCATTCAATACTGCGGCGACGAAGATATTGTCGTGCTCCATAACCTCAACGTCAGCGACATTGCCGACGCTTCATTCTACGAGGGCACCTCCTCCAATCGGATCAGATTGACCGCCGCCGACGGCACTGTCATCAATGTTTGGTACAATCGAAGTTCGACGAGCACGACCACCATTCAATATGCAGACGGCGAGCGACGCACGTTCGATCACATCAACGGGCGCTGGCAAGATTTGTTCATCGATAGCAATTCGACTTTGACGAGCGGCTTGATCGCCCTCGGCAGCAGCGTCTACATCACGCCGTCGTTCGTCGGCGACATTGCGTTGGGCGGAACCGATTGGAACGGCGCAACCGTTGACGCCTACTCCGACACCACGATGATCACCATCGATGCTCGACAGGATACCGTCAGCGGACGTCTGCTCGTCGGCAACGATCAATCGAATGTGATCCGCGCGGGCTCGGGCGGCGCGTCGATGTGGGGCGGCTCAGGCGGCGACACGTTGATCGGCGGCGACGGAGCCGACACGTTCATCGCAGGCGCGGGCGAAGGCAATACCTCCATTCAAAACTGCAGCGACGAAGATATTGTCGTGCTCCATAACATCAACGTCAGCGACATTGCCGACGCTTCATTCTACGAGGGCACCTCCTCCAATCGGATCGGGTTTACCGCCGCCGACGGCACCAACATTTATGTCTGGTACGATCGAAGTTCGACGAGCACGACCACCGTTCAATATGCCGACGGCGAGCGCCGCACCTTCGATCACGTCAACGGCAGCTGGCTCGATCTGTTTGTCGACAGCGATTCGACTTTGACGAGCGGCTTGATCACTCTCGGCAGCACCGTCTACATCACACCGTCGTTCGTCGGCGACATTGCGTTGGGCGGAACCGATTGGAACGGAAATGCCGTCGAAGGCTTCTCCGATTCCGCGATGCGCACCGTCGACGCTCGACAAGACACAGTCAGCGGTCGTCTGCTCGCAGGTAACTCCAATCGAAACGAAATTTATGCGGGCAGCGGAGGCGCGTCGCTTTGGGGCGGTCCCGGCGCCATGAATTGGCTCTTCGGAGGCGACGGAGCCGACACGTTCATCGCCGGCAAAGACGAGGGCGATGCAATCATTTGGTACTGCAGCGATGATGATCTCGTCGTGCTCCACAACATCAACTTCAGCGATATCGCCAATGTCGAATTGTACGACGGCTCATCCTCAAGTCGAATATCCATCACGACGAGCGGCGGAAATATAATTTATGTTTGGTACGAGCGCGCGACCACCAACACCACCACGCTCCGATTCGCCGACGGCGAACAACGAACTTACGATCACGCGACGGGCTCATGGCTCGATCTGTTTGTCGACGAGAGCGGCGTCTTCACCACGAACAACGCCGTCTATATCGTGCCGTCGTTCGAAGGCAACATCGCGCTCGGCGGCGTCGCTCCCGACGGCAATTCGATCGATGCTTGGTCGGACACCTCGCTCGTCAGCGTCGACGCTCGGCAGGATACAATCAACGGTCGTCTGCTCGCAGGCAATTATCTCAGCAATCGGATCTATGCAGGCTCGGGCGGCGCGTCCATGTGGGGCGGCACTCGCGGCGATGATTACCTCTACGGCGGAGCGGGAGCCGACACGTTCATCGCAGGCGCCGGCGAAGGCAATACCTCCATTCAAAACTGCAACGATGAGGATATCGTCGTCCTCCACAACATCACGCCGGACGACATCGCCAACGTCAACGCCACCTCGACCGTCTTGAGCATACAGACGACCGACGAAACCAATATTGTCCTTACGTTCTCGACCGACACGACGTTGACATCGATCCGATACGCCGACGGCGACACTCGCACTTGGGATCACATCAACGGTCAAGTGCGCGATCTGTTCATCGTTCGAGACGACATGCCCGACGGGCTCGGCAAGTTCGGTGATACCGTCGTGGTCGAATCGGCGTATGCGGGCGACATTTGGCTCGGCGGCGTCAACCTCGACGGAAATTCCGTCGTCGGTTGGTCGAGTACTTTGGTCGGCAATATCGACGCAAGCGGTGATACCATCGGCAATCGAATGCTCGCGGGCGACGCCAACGACAACATCATCTGCTCGGGCATCAACGGCGCATCGATGTGGGGCGGCAACGGCGGCAGCGACACTTTGATCGGCGGCGCGGGCGTCGATACTTTCATCGTGACCGGCAACGGCGAAGGCGTTCTCATCAGCGATTGCGCCGTCGAAGATATCATCGTGCTCCATAACATCAACGCGACCGACGTCGAAAGCACCTTCCTCTATAACTCCAACGTCCGAATGACGCTCAACGACGGCACCGTCATCACCGTCGAAGGCACCGCCGCCGATTCCGACGAAAGTTTGACCACAACGTTCAGGTTCGCCAACGGCGACGTCTTTGCATTCGATCATGCTTCCGAAGGTTGGCAGGCGGTCTCAACTCAATCGGGCTCAACTTATCCGCCCGCCGGCTTCCTCAAGCTCGGCAGCACCGTCTACATTTCTTCGGCGTTCAACGGCGATGTGGCACTCGGCGGCGTCGATTGGAACGGCGCAACCGTCGATGCCTTCTCCGATACCGATATCTTATACATCAACGCTCGACAGGACACCGTCGGCGGACGCATGCTCGTCGGCAGTTCCGGCGTCAATTACATCTACGCGGGATCGGGCGGCTCCTCGCTCTGGGGCGGCGGCACATCGAACTACGATTACCTTTACGGCGGCGACGGCGCCGATACTTTCATCGCAGGCAAGAGCGAGGGCAGCCTCTGGATTAACGACGTCGGCGACGAAGATATCATCGTGTTTCATAACTTCACGCCGAGCGATCTCGTCATCGGCTCGTACAGCGAAGACTATCGGCGATTGAACGTGCACCCCGTCGATTCAGGTTGGTTCTACATACCCATCGCCACCGACACGACGCTCACCAAGATCATGTACGCCGACGGCACCACCCGCACTTGGGATCACGTCAACGGCAACTGGCAAGACCTCTTCGTCGATGAGACTGTAACGTTGCCCGCCGGTCTGTTGAAGATAGGGCAGTCTTTGATCGTCTCGTCCGAGTACGAGGGCAATGTCTGCGGCGGCACCGTCGATTGGAACGGCTCAACCGTCGAGGCGGTGAACGGCAGCCCGTACCTCGTCATCAATGCAAGCGACGATACCGTCAGCGGTCGAGCGCTCATCGGCGATTCCGATCCCAATGACATTTACGCCGGCAGCGGAGGCGCCTCGCTCTGGGGCGGCGACGGCGGCACCGATTATCTGTTTGGAGGCTCGGGAGCCGATACGTTCATCGTCGGCGACGGCGAGGGCGAGATATACGTCCATAACTTCAACAACAACGACAGGCTCGTTCTCCACAACGCCGACAGAGATGACGTCTCGAGCCTCAGCGCATCGAGCAGCGGCACCAACATCGTGACCAACGACGGCGCCACGATCCATGTCAGATACGCTTCAAGTTCGGCAATATCGATAACCACCGTTCAATACGCCAACGGCGACGTCTACATGTACAATCACGGCTCGGGTACGTGGGCGAAGCTCAACACCAATCTGCCGGACGGCTTGACGCAGCTCGGCGATTCGATAGAGGTCTCGAGCGATTACGTTGGCGACATCGCATTGGGCGGCGTCGATTGGAGCGGCGCAACTCTCAACGCCTTCTCGGATACCGATATCAACGCCATCAACGCCGTCAACGACACCGTCAGCGGTCGTTTGCTCGCGGGCAACTCGACCGCCAACGTGATCGTCGCAGGTTCGGGCGGCGCCTCTCTTTGGGGCGGCGACGGCGGCAGCGATACTTTGATCGGCGGCGACGGCTCTGACACGTTCATCGTCGGCAAGGGCGAGGGCAATTCCGTCATCAGAAATGTCGCCGATGATGATCTGATCGTGCTCTACAACATCAACCCGTCTGACATCGACGAGGCTACTCTCACCTCCAATCGATTGAATTTGATCCTGAACGACAACGCCGGCATCAGCATCGCATACTCAACAGACACCACTCTCGCATCGCTCCGATTCGCCGACGGCACGACGCGCACGGTCGACAACATTGAAAGCAATTGGCAATCGCTGTTCGACGGCATCAATACCGTCATGCCCGACGGCTTGAGCAGAGACGGCAGGAGTGTCACTCTCGCTTCGACGTTCGAAGGCAATGTGTGGTTGGGCGGCTCCGATTGGAACGGCGCAACCGTCGACGGCTATTCGAACGCAGCGGTCGAAACTCTCAACGCCGAAGAGGACACCGTCAGCAATCGCATGCTCGCGGGCAACAGCCTTAACAATGTGATCCGTGCGGGCTCGGGCGGCGCCTCGCTCTGGGGCGGCAAAGACGGCGATGATTATCTGGTCGGCGGCGCGGGCGCAGATACGTTCATCGCGGGCAAGGGCGAAGGCACTACCCAAATTTGGGATTGCGGCAGTGATGATGTGCTCGTCCTTCATAACATCAACGTCGAGGACATTGTCAACGCCTCGATATACTCGGGCGGCACCTCCAATCGTCTTGATTTTACAGTCGACGACGGCACCAACTTTTATGTTTGGTACAGAACCGATACGACCGTCACGACGATCGAATATGCCGACGGCGAGCGCCGTGTATGGGATCACGTCAACGGCGCGTGGGTTGATCTGTTCATAGGCTCCGACGGCATGTTGAAGACGAGCAGCGCGGTCTATATCACGTCGGCGTTCGTGGGCGATATCGTGCTCGGAGGCGTCGATTGGAACGGTGATTCGATCGATGCTTGGTCGGATACAACTCTCCGCGACATCGACGCAAGCAATGATACAGTGAGCGGCAGATTGCTCGTCGGGAACTCAACTCAAAATGCGATCCGCGCGGGCAGCGGCGGCGCCTCGCTCTGGGGCGGCACCGGCGGTTGGGATTATCTCTACGGCGGCGCGGGCTCGGATACTTTCATCGTCGGCTCGGGCGAGGGTTACAGTTTCATCTACAATTGCGGTGATGAGGATGTGGTCGTGTTCCACAATGTTAATCTCGCCGATGGCGTGAGTACTTCGATAATGTCTGCGAATAATATCAGGGTGACGGCAAATTCCACTCAGATCAACATTTACTATGATTCGTCGACGACCACCGCGACGACGATCCGATATGCGGACGGCACGACGGTTCGGTACGATCACGCCGAAGGTGAATGGAGCACACTGCAATCGTCTGCGTCGTTAGATGAGATGTGGGGCGCGGACGACGGAGCTGATGATCTGATCCGCGCGGAGGTTGACGATGATCCGTTGGCGTCGGTGCTCAACGTTGACGGCAGCGTCGTGCTCAACGATGTCAATCCGATCACAACCGCGATTGATCTCGACGCCGACTCTCTGATCATGAAGTACGCAAAAGAATTACATAGTCAGAAGCACGGCTGATGATCCTCTGATAAAAATAAAAGGCGGGCGCCCTTGCTCATGGGGGCGACCCGCCTTCTTTTTTCTCCGTCGCTAAAAAAATTTATCAGCCCAAAGGCGTGCGCCGTTGCTCGCGGGGGCGACCCGCCTTCTTTTTTCTCTGTCACTAAAAAATTTATCAACCTCAAAAAATAAAAGGCGGACGCCGTTGCTCGCGGGGGCGACCCGCCTTCTTTTTTCTCTGTCACTGAAAAATTTATCAGCCCAAAAAAATAAAAGGCGTGCGCCGTTGCTCACGGGGGCGACCCGCCTTCTTTTTTCTCCGTCGCTAAAAAAATTT
>JAFUXN010000055.1 GCA_017477125.1 Selenomonadaceae bacterium | reverse complement strand
CTTGAGCCACGAATATTGGTCGGAGTTTCGGAGCACCGTGAATGCTTTGCGCAAATCGTTATTGCCGATGAACTTTTCCCCTGCCGCGTATGCTTCCCTCTCTTTTTGCAATGCCCAATTGTAAGCGAAGCGTGCCGCGCCCGCGAACTGAAAAAGTCGTGTCCTTTGGTGATTGTTTGGTACAAGCATGACTTTAAACGTTTTCATCATCGTGCTCACCTGTCTATTCTTACCACAAAACTATATCACAGACAATATCACTGTATAACTTTTGATGAATTTACCTTAACTGTCAATCAGCCTCCTTGATCAATTCTATGATGTGTCGAGCGATGTCGGTTGCCGCCGACGGCTTGCCCAATCGCCTTGCCGCTGCCGACATTCGTTCGAGCATTGATCGATCGCTCAACAGTTCATCGACGAGATTAGAGACCGATTCGCCCTCCACGATCGAGCGCGCGGCACCGTGGTCGACGGCGTACTTTGCGTTGAGCGCTTCGGGTCCCGGGATCGGCGCGTGCAGGATCATGGGCAAGCCCAGTGCAAACGCTTCGGTCATGGTCAGCGCGCCGGGCTTGGTGATCAACAGCGCAGATTGTTGCATCAACTCTTGAACGTTGTCGACGTAGCCGAGCACCGTCAGCTCGTGTCGAGAGCTCATCGCCCTCAATCGCTCGATCAATTTCTCGTTGCGTCCCGCGACGACGATGATGTTCAAGCGCCGTTCGATCGTCTCCAAATCTTTGAGAGTGCGTTCAATCGAGCCCAGCCCCAGCCCGCCGCCCATGATCATCAGCGTTCGCTCGGTCATGGCTCGTTGCGATTGATCAAAGTTGAGATCGATCGGAATGCCGTCAGCAAAGATTTTCTGTCGACGTTGAGCATGCCGTTCAAGCTCATGTTTCATGGCGTTGGTGGCGACGAAGTACACATCGACTTCGCTGTACAGCCAAATTTCGTGTAGAGAGTAATCGGTGAGCACCGCCGCGAGCATGAATTTGCCCGCCGATCGGACGTGGAGGAATTTCCACAACGATGCCGCCGCCTCCGGGAACGGGTGAGTGCAGATCACTACGTCGGGCTTCCGCGCGGAGATCAATCGGTCGAAAGGCAAATACATGAGAATTGACCACAACAGACGGGTGAACGGTCCGACGCGTCGAGCGCCCGCCCATCGGTAGATGCGATCGTAGAGGTCGGGCACCCACGACAGGACTGACAGATACAATCGTTTGAGCAGCTCATTGAATCGCGAGACCGAGGCTGACATGAAATCAATGACCTCGACGTCGTGTTGAGCGAGCGCTTGAGCGAGAGCGTCCGCCGCTCGAGTATGACCCGAGCCGATCGACGCCGACAGAATTAAAATCTTCAACGTATCTCCACGCTCTCCTAACTACTCATCACGAATTACGCTTTCCAAAAGTTATTCGCCGCCTTAGACCGTCGCCCCAAAAGTTATTCGTCGCCTTCGAGCGTCGAGCCGCCGCCCATGGTTCAAGACACGCCGCTCATGGATAGGGCGAGCCGCCACGCGAGCAGGCGGTCGCCCTTTTTTTTATCCGCGCCCCAAACTTTTTGCCGCCCTCGATCGTTTAGCCGCCGACCATTTACAAAGGCGCGCCGTTCATGGAGCGGGCGAGCCGCCTCGCGATATGGCGGGCGCCCGTTTCTTCGACCGTCGCCCCAAAGTTTTTTGCCGCCTTCGAGCGTTGAGTCGCCAACCATTTACAAAGGCACGCCGCTCATGAGAAGGGCGAGCCGCCACGCGAGCAGGCGGGCGCCCGTTTTTTTCCCATCGCCCCAAACTT
>JAFUXN010000054.1 GCA_017477125.1 Selenomonadaceae bacterium | reverse complement strand
GCCTCGACCGCGTCCTTTGCCAACCCGATCTCCATGTACCATTGCGTGAAGAACTCTTCGGCACTGCCTTCAAAATCCTGCAACCTTTCAACAAAAGCCCTTGCCACATCTTCGGGATTATCGAGACTGCCGTTGGGACGATACTTATCGAGCGTTGCTTGATTGACACCGAGAGGATTAACGGCATCAAAGGGCATCTGCTCCCACGTCTGACCATCGCCGCCGCGCACATACCCTGCCGCCGCCACCAAATCCGAAACGTTAAGCCTCTTATCCTGCTCGGAGATCGCCGCCAGATATCTCATCGCAACGGTATTGTATTGCTCGACAACCTGTTTCTTCTTCTTCGACTTGCCGCCCTCATCGTCTTCATCGGGTATGGCGCCTTCAATCCCCGACGCCTCGAACGGCAGCGCGTTATCGACCTCGGAACTTACCAATTCCGCTTTCTTTTGTTTAGCATCTTCGAGCTGTTTTTTCCAATCATCAAGCTCGCTCTGCAATCCCAGCCCGAACCAGCCTTTGCCTATCGCCTGTCTCTTTGCGAAATTGTGTACAGTATCTCCGACAAATCCTTCTCTATCCCAAAAATGGCTGTCCGTAGCATTATACATGAACTCCCAAAATTTGAGGTAGCCTCTTTGGAACCAATCCAGCCCTTCAAGCTGTGCATCCGTCCAACGCCCGAACGATTTGATATCCGCCTCGCGCATCTTGATAATATTTTCGGTTTCCACGATCCGTTTGTCATAGAACTCTTCGAGCTTAACATCTAACGGCTTGATCGCCTCTTCTTTTTCCTTCGTGCCATTGATAAAGGACGCCTTTTCTTTTTCGAAGGCGGCTCTGATATCGTCCGACGCCTTGATCCTTGCCAACGCCGCTTTTGCCGCCTCCTTGCCTCCTTCTTCATTGCTGTCTCTGAACGCGATCAACAAGGCTTCCTCGGAGTTTTTGACACGTTTATTAGCCTTATTCCAATCCTCGGTGCCCTCAACGTAACTTTCCAGCGCTCTGCGCGCTTCGATATAATAATCGATTGCCTGATCCATCAATTCAATCTGCTTTTTGCGTTGCGTGATTTCCTGCAACAGCGACGACCGTTCTTTTTCCTTTTCAGAGACCGCTCTTTGTGTGGCATCTGTGAGCTTATCGAGTTTTTCAGCCGCAGAATCGCTTTCCGCCGCCAACGACACCAATATCGGAATCCCCAGGAATATCAAGCCCCAAAGCAAACTTGCGCCTGCCGCCGCCACTCTTGCCGCCGCTCCCGCCGCCAAAGTTGCCTCTGCCGCCGCTGAAGTTGCCGCCGCGCTTGCACCTGCCGCCGCCGTTTTCTTTGCCAATGCTGCCGTTTCCATCTCGTCGGCAATCGTTTTTAAACGTGTTGCCTCCGCGGCTGCCGCCGTCGCCCCCGACTCTCTTGATCGAATCGCAATTACCTCCGCGACTCCTCTAATCATAGCCGCTTGCACGGTGATCTGCCTTTGCTCTTCGGCTGTCAACATTCTTTCGGTTTGCGTCAACGCCTGTGTCGTTGCGATCGTCTGTTGCCTGTACCTGTTCACAAACGCCGCGGGGCTTGCAAACAAACCTTCTTTCAAAACTCCGAGCAATCCGCCCGCGTAACCCGCCGCCTGCAACTCTTTGCGGAAGGTCGCCAGATTTCTTACCAACGCGAGAACCGACGCCCCGATCGACCAGATTTTGCTTGCCGCGAAGATCGACAAAAACGTTGCGGCTCCCGCCGACAATGCGTTAAAATTATTCTCGAGCAATTTAATGCCGCTCGACAGAAGTTCGACTCCCGTTTTCAACACATCTCCGAACCAACCGTCCATCACCGTCTGATACAAACTTTGAACGTTAGCTTGGAACTGTTTGATTTTCGCGTTGAGCGTATTCATTTGGATTTCGAGCTGCTTGTCGGCGAACCCCGAACTCTCGATCGCCTCCGCCCACATCCTCAAAATTTCTTCTTCATCTTTGAGGATCGATCTGATTTTCGAGTATTGATATCGACCGCCCGAGATAGCCAACAACATTTTCTGCGAGTTGACGGAACCCTCTTGCAACGCCCTTGCTATATCGAGAATGATAGCCTGCGCCGACCGAGCCCGCTTGACCCCTTCATCATCAATGAACGTCGTTTCAATCCCGAACTTTTGAAGTTGTTTCTGCCCTTTGTCCGAATACAACCCGACCGTCAAGGCTTTGATCGCATTGCCGATATCGGCGCCGCCCTTGGCGGTATTTCTTACGCCCGTCTCGATCAACGCCGTCAAAAATTCGAGCGAAATCCCCGTCTGTTCAGCCGCCGCGCCCGTCGCCTCAATGCCTCTTACCAAATCCTGCGCGCTGATCTGACCGTAATGAGCCACCTTGGTAATGATATCGACCGCCCGCCCCGCGTATAACGTAGCCTCCGCCGCCGTCTTTGCACGCAATCCGTAAGCGGCTAAGACAGCTTCGAGACCTTTGACGGACTCGATCATCGAGAAGTTATCGACCGTCGCCAATATCGCCGACTGCCTTACCAGCTCATTTGTCGTCGCGACCGCCATCGCCTCATTGGTGTAATCGACCATGGCTTCCGTGACCTGTTCAACGGCGATCCCCTGCTCTGCGAGCACCTCATTTGTCTGTTCGAGCGACTGCCTTATGACGTCGGCATCGTTAACAGGCTTTGCATAACCGCGACCCCACAACTGTGCTCCTTCAGTCACCTCTTGCACCGACCGAGCATATTGCGTTGCAATGTCGATCAGATTTGTGGTTTCGCCGAAAGTGCGATCGGGATTGCCTTCGATGAAAGGCATAACCTGTTGAACGCCCGCCATCGCCTGCTCGACATCTCTGAAACTCTGCAGGATCGTCGACGGGAACGACAACAACCAATTGACGGCTCCTTCACCGAAATGCCATACAGCCCGCCTGTAAACCAATTCGGTCAGATATTTGAACAGCCCGTTAGTTTTGCCGAGCATTCGATTAAGCTGTTCCGTCTGTGCGGTGATCGCCTTCAAATCGTTCATGGCGGCACCGAAACGAATCCCGTCGGCGATTGATCTGGTTTTGGCGAACTGTTGAGCCGCCTCCTCCGCCCGTTTCCTAACCTCATTATACTGATCGGACAATGATTTTGCGGTCGAGCTCATTTGCGGTGTATTTTTCACCTTGACGGAGTTCATAATATAGTCGACATAGCCCGAGACGTTTTTACCCGTCAAATGATCCATCTCGACGCCGAGGCGATGCAATTCATTGCGCAATCTCACGAACTGTGCTTCGCTGAAAGCCTTGCCCGCATTGAACTTCTCATTGACCTTGGCTTGAATTTCGGCGACCCTTCCCGCCAGCCGAGCCAGCCTCTCATACCTTGCCGCCTTTTCTTCGTCGGCTTTTCTGTCAAGCTCCGCCTGCCGTTCTGCTTGACGACGCTGTTGTTCTTGAGCGCGCTCTTTTTCTCTTTGCGCAGCCTTCCATTCGGGCGTCCCCCAAACCTTTTCTCTGGTTTGTTTCAACGCCAATTCCTGTTGCGTTATGAGCGTCATCAAATCCGCGAGCTCGTCTTTGTACTTCTTTTGAATCCGACTGTGCCCGCTCATCAGCTCGATTGCCTCTTCGAGATGCTTGACGCCCTTCGCCGCCTCGCCCGTATTGCGATAAATCCGCGCCAACTCGGCGTTGACCTCCGCCAACTCTCTCTGATACCGATCGAGCTTTGTCTTCGACACCGTTTCATTGAACGAGTCCGACTGCATCTCTTTCTTCAACAGCCGATATCTTTCAAGGTAACTGTCGAGCCCGAGCATTTTCCAATTGGTATCGTTGGCTTTTTGCCCCCGATTGAACAACCTTATTTCATCGACCAACGCGGCGAACTCTTTTCTCTCGCCCGCCAAGTTCAACGCCTGCTTGAAATAAGCCGCCGCCGTTGATGCCTTACCCAACGCGGAGTACATACCGCCGATCGTGCGCGTCAGCTCGACCAACCTTTGTTGATCCTTCTCGATATCGCCAAGCTTGCCGACCGTGTAATCTCCCGCGATCTTATTCATCAACGCCCGATGCTCTTTGATCAATTGAGCCCCGCGCGCTTGATACGATGCCTGCTGATCGACGGCGTTTCGAGCGGTCATTTGCTCCGAGATCAAAGCCGCATTCGTCGCCTTGATCTTGTTCAAGAACGCATCGAAGTTTCCTGCTTTATCGTTCCACGGCTCGAGCCTCTTTAATTCCGCCGACCACCGTTCGAACTGTTTTATCACGCCCTCCAGCCCTTTTTCGGTGAAGGGCTTACCGCCTTCGAACTTACCCGTCTGCTCGTTTATTCTTATCCGACCGAGCCTGTCTTCGAGTGCGATCTGTTTTTGCGTCGCCCGATACCTGATATTGGCGGCGCGTTCCTCGTCTGCGGCGTCCGCGAGCATCTGTTTCATCATCGCCCGCTGTTGTTCGCGCCATTCCTTGGTGCCTTCGATCTTCCGTCGAATCCCCGCCAAGACAGCCTCATTGCCCCGGGCGACCGTCAACAATCCCTCATACTCTTGCGCATACTGCTTTTGTAATTCGGGATTGCCTCTCGCGACCCTCAACGCCTCTTCAATATACTTCAACGCGGTTTTGGCATCGCCCGCATTCTTGTAAATCTGCGACAGCTCCGCGCTCACGCCCGCCAACTCCGCCCGCAACCTTTGCAGTTTGGCGGCATCTGCGGGACTTGCAAATTCGTCAGCCGACAGCGCCTTTTTGAGCCCTTTATACCGTTCCAGATAAGTACTGATACTCAGATTATCCCAATCGGCTTTACTAATCTTTTGGGCTTGACGGAACTTCTGAATTTCTTCGACGAGCCCCGCGAACTCTTTTCTGCCCTTCGAGAGATCGAACGCCTGCCTGAAATACGACGCCGCCATGGCGACCTTGCCGAGCTCGACGCTCAACCTTGCGGTGTCGCGCGTCAACTCGATGAGCTCCCTCTTATCCTGTTCAAGATTGACCTTGGGATTTTGGGTGTACTTATCGGATATCTCCCACATTTTGGCGGCGTGTTGACGGAACAAATTCTTAACCTTTTCATCCGCCTCGAGCTGCGCCCTCGCCGTCCGTTCGATCGCCTCCTTGACGTGATCATCGTTGACCCTTTTCAAGTAATTCATGAACGGCGCGACCGCCACCGACGTTTGCAAACCGCCCTTCAATTTAGCCGACACCTTATCGACCTGTGCGGCGACATCTCCGAGCCGTCTTTGAATACCGACGAAATCCGACGGCTCGAGCAGTTTCTTTTTCAAGCGTTCGACCGCCTTATTTTCCTGCTCGATCAGTTTGAGCGTCAGCGACTGCATTTTTTGTTTCGCATCAGCCTCTTCTTCGACAGCCTTCAACTTTTTCTTTTGAGCGTCCTCCGCCACCTTCGCCGCCTTGATCAACGCCGCCTCTTCGGCTTTAGCCGCCCGAACTCGAGCTTTTTCTTCGGCGGCAGCGGCTTTTTCGGCGGCGGACTGAGCGACTTTAGCCGCCTTTTCGCTTTGAACGGCGACGTCCGACACCATTTCCTTCAACGACTTACTGATTTCGCCGAATCCCGCCGCCAACTTACTGAAATCCACGCGGGCAATTTTTTTCAACGCCCCGTGCAATGCCTCTGCATTTTTGATTGCATTAGCCGCCTCGAACACCAACTGCGTTCTTAACTCTTGAGACGCCATCCGATCCCTCCTCTAAAAATCCAAATTTCCCGATTGAACTCTTGCCACGAGATCATTGGCGTCCTTATACTCCACCGATCCCTTCTCGATAGCCTGTCTTTCACGTTCGCCGTATTTGATAAGCCCGTCCATCAAATCTTCGAGCTCGACGAAGGAGAGTTCCCCGATATCGCTTACGGTCATCGACGTATTTTTAACAATCGACGCGACTAACTCATTCCAATCGGCTCCTTGTTTTGAGTCGCTTTTTTTTTGTACCCCGACATGCCGTAAAAGACTTCGAGAATCTCTGCGATCATCTCGACATCAACAAACTCCTCGATCTGCTCAACGGTATACTTTTCTCCGAACGCCAATCGGAGGATTTCCATCATGGCGTTATAAGGCGTTTCATCGAAGAAATTTTCATCATCGAGCTTGGCGGCTTTTTCGTTATCGACCGCCATGAGATTAACGATCGCGGCGGCGGCGCTGAACTTGGTTGTGAAATGCCTAATCCTGTCCTTATGCTTGATCTTGGCGGGAAAAATCTGCCGTTCCTTCCCGTCCGTGCACTTTATGAAGTGAATCACATTGCTACACCCCTTTTTCTCTCAACAGCTCTGTCAGCTTTCGACTTCGACCTGCCGCCGCCCTCACTCGATTTGCCAACTCATTCTTATCGGGACATTCGGGGCAGTTTTTAATCATCTCGACGGCGAGCTCATACGGCACTCTCATGACGAGCGCTTGACTGTTGCAATCAACGAACACCGACATTCTTAGTGCGGGATATTCAACCACGTCATCACCTCATCCATACCGAGTTGCTCTATGCAGTATTTGTACTTTGCAGGCTCGATTTCCTTGAGCCTTTGAATGCGATTGGGCTTAGTCAAATGCGTCCCGATCAAACAGAATATACAGCCCGTCCTGTGCTCTCCCGTCGTTTTGAGCTTGCCCTTCTCTTCGACGATCTCCCCGTAGGCGTCGGCGATCTTCAATCCTTCCCGCTTGATATACGCCAGAACATCTTGCTCCATCCAGAACGACAACGGTTTGCTTGTGGCTTTCTTGGAATCGAACGCGTTGCAGCCTGTTTTTCGCCAAGCCTCCTCACGCCTCTTGCTTTCACACGCCAGCAACCCGATATACGTTTTTCGCCCCGTCTCTTTGTGATACTTATCGAGCGGAGCCTCTTTCATGACATGGCAACACTTCTCACTGATTTTAAACGGCGCATCGATTAGCTTTTTCCAACGGGCGTATCTGTCTCGATTGAACACCGAAGGCGAGCCGTCTCGATGTTTGCCTTCGAACATCATAACGGCATACGGGACTCCTCTTCGAGCATCGCTGACATACATGGCGACGTTTTTCGACGGGAATACCCAGCCGTAAGTGTCGATCACTTGACGGAAGTTCATCTCGGGCTTGAGCCTGACGACATTGGGCGTGCTTTTGATGAACTCTTTGACGGAGGCTAACTCCATACCCGTATCGGCGTAGATTGCAGGCACTTCGGGATACAGACTTCTGACCAGATGCAGCAGGACGGTTGAATCCTTACCGCCGCTGAAACTGACTGAGACCTTGCCTTGCCAATACTCATACCACTCTTGAATGCGCACCTTTGACAACGCGACCTTATCCTCGAGCGGCAACGCCTGTAATCGCGTCAGCTCCTCTTTCGAGTATTTCAGCAGTTTCTGATAATCCTCTCTGGTCTTCACGCCCATTTTTTATCCGCCCCTCTAAATTCCGCAACAATAAAAGCACCACCTTTCGATGATGCCTCTCCTTCAAAACCTGTAGCTGATGCCGCTTTGTTTCATAACGGCATTAGCCGTGTGGCGCGACTTAATCTTTCCGTCCACTGTTATGTTTCTGTTTGTCAAAGGACTGTACCAGATTTCGTGATCGCCCTTACCCTTTCTCACAAACGTGCAACCGTGATCGGTCAATATTTTTCTAACCCTCTTCTCAAACTCCGCCATCAGAGCACAACCGCCTCGTGTCTGTCATATTGAAAATGCAACCCGCGGCTTTGCTCTTGCCCGTTGATTTCAAGCAATTCGGGCACAGCCTTAAGAGTCCTTTGAACAAGCGTATCAACGTTGTCGGACTCGAGCACCAGCCCTTTTATTTCATCGCTCGTCGCAATCCACACTTCGGCTTCCTCGTCCCAATCGAGCCGCACAACATATTCCTCGACCATACGTGATCGCCTCCCCCATTATCGTGACGAGCCCATTTTACACTTTCACATCGCCCTTATCAACTTTTTGAGCCTCCGCTATTCTTTTCTGAGCGATCTCGAAATACTTTTCCTCCGTCTCAAATCCGATGAAATGTCTGTTGGTATTAACGCAAGCGACGGCGGTAGAGCCCGAGCCGATACAATTATCGAGCACCGTCTCTCCCTCATTCGTATACGTCTTAATGAGATATTCGAGCAGATCGATCGGCTTTTCGGTCGGGTGTAATCTCGTTTTGACCGTCCTTGTTTTGAAATTGAATCCCCTATTGGCGTCGTTATTAAACTTAATGACATCGACGGGACATCGTCTGCCGTCGGCGGACTCTGTATATTCTTTGCCGTCCCACACCACATCGCCGTAACAATTACAATCAATCGGTTTTCGTTTCCTTTTATACGGTTTGGAGTACCACCACTGCGGATTGTATGTCGGCAGCTTGCAATAGAATACAAGGATATTCTCATGTAATCGGAGCGGCATCTTCTTTGCATTAAGGAACCCGACGGGTAACGCCTTGTGCCAGACCCACTCATACCGAAACATCTTTTTATTGGACATGATAAGCTCGGCACCGAAGGGCATTTGACTGAACAACACGATGGCGGCATTTTCCTTGCACACTCGATTATAATGTTCCCAGAGGGACTCGAACGGCAACCTTTTATCCCACGGATTATCAGTCGACCCGAACGGCAAATCGCACAGCACCATATCGACCGCCCCGTCGGGAATCCGTTTCATCCCTTCAAGGCAATCCTCATTAAAAATCTTATCCGTCATACTGCAATATTCCCCACTCTCTGATATAATATTTTTGGGAGTGATTACAATGGTCCCAAACCTTGAGAGGACTCTTTTTCTTGATATCCTCGCTCAAGCGCGCCGTCTCGACCTTGACCGAGTGATTTTATTCGGCTCGAGGGCGCGCGGCGATCACAGAGAGCACAGCGACATCGATTTGGCGGTAAAGGGCGCCGACGTCGGACGTTTTCAATTTTATCTCGACGAGTACGCCCCCACTCTGCTGAAATTCGACGTTATTGATCTCTCGCGCCCGCTTGCCCCCGAACTTCTTTCATCGATCCGAAAGGACGGCATCATTCTGTATGACAAAACTCGATAACTTCACCAACAGCCTCCGAGTATTACATGGCGCCGATCGCGACCTTGCGCACCGCGACGAGATATACCGCATGGGCGTGATCGGGCAATTCAATCTGACATTCGAACTTGCGTGGAAAGCCCTCAAAGCAGTTCTTTTATTGTACGGAGTCGACGCCGCCAAAACGGGCTCCCCTCGCGAAGTTTTGAAAGAAGGCTATGCTGCGGGCTTTTTGACCGACCATGATACTTGGCTTGACATGATGATCCGCCGTAACAAATCGGTGCACATTTACGATGTTGACCTTGCGATTGAGCTGACCGATCTCATTTTTTCGAGTTACTTACCCGCCTTCGATCGTTTGAGAGACACTTTAACCGTCAAGCGCGCTGCCGTCGAATCACCCCAACCACTGCCGACGAATTTCACGGGCTAACTTATACATCATGACGGGCGGGACGGTATACCCGAGAAAACTTTTGGGGCTGTACCCGAGGAAATCATAATCCTGCGGGAACGACTGAATGTTGATTGCGTCTTGCTCACTCAAACTCATCTTATCGCACAGTCTGTAATGTTCTCCCTTTACTGTGAGCGTATATGACACTTTGTTATCACTGTTAATCGCCGCTCCGAACCTTGATTTTTTCAATCCCAGCCTTTTCTTGACACTTGAGAAACTCGCGTCTTTATCCGTCGCGTGTTCGAGCAGATATATTGATGCTGAACCTGTCTTAATGGGCTTTCCTTTTTCCGATCTTACCTCTCCGAACGGGATCAACGGCTCATTGAACTCCAATTTTAATTTCGGATACCCCATTCGATTGCCAATGAAGAACAACCTCTCGCGGACTTGCGGCACCCCCATCAACGCCGCATTCAACTTGAACAGTTGCATTTCATAGCCCGCCGCCTCCAGCTTTTTTTATGACTTCGACCGCATACGGCTTTGCTTTTGAGAAGATCAGTCCGGGGACATTTTCCATGACGACGATCTTCGGACGGAGCTTTTTGACCGTCTCGCAGTACTCGAACACGAGATCATCAAGAGTTTGTTCCCGTTGCCCTTCGGCAAATTTTTTCTTTTGTCCCCAAAACTTCTCGCGTTTACCGACGATCGAAAAAGACGAGCAAGGCGGAGACCCGTCAAGCACATCGAGTTCATACAGTTGGGGCGTCAGGTCATCAAGCCGATTAAACTCTCTGATATCCGTCTGCCAAAAGAATTTCGGCTTAAGGTTATGTTGATATAATCGAGCAAACCGCTTATCGATTTCGACGCCTCCGAGCACGTCAAAGCCCGCCAGCTTATACCCCAGCGACGAGCCGCCCAAACTCGCAAACATGCTGAACGCCGTCAGCTTGCTCGGCGTCGGGATATCCTTCATGTACCACTTCCAACCGTACATTCTCGCACTCCGCCTTCAATTTCTCGATATCAATTTCCACGCAGGGACGGATAATCTGATTGTTCACGACCCGTCAGCCTCCGATCGTCACCGTCAATTCCCCGACGTATTTCTGTTATCGGCATCTTCTTCGGTGGTATCCTTAATGCCGAAGACGATATACTTTTTATCGTCTCTTTCGGGATCAACGATATCGAAAGCCAACTCGGGCGCGAACGCATTCTTATGCTTGAAATCGATGGTCAAACTGCCGTCGCAACGAGCCTTATAGATCGTGGTATACAAGCGGATAATCCGACCGTTCTTCTGTTTCATGGGCTTTGATTTATGGTAAATGGTAACAAAGCCCGGCACCGCCGTGGTGTAAAGGCTCGAACTGATACCCGTGCCCGTATCCGTGCCGCTGAGCGTATACGGATACATAATCGTCACCTGTTTATTGGCATACGTCTCGCCGATATTGCAAGTTCCCGTAGTATGACTGATGATCGGCACCGCCGAATTGTTTGCATCATAGACCATAGCCGAATCCCAATCGATGGTGTTGTAAGTCACCGCGACGGTACCGTCGGTTGCGACCGTATATTTCTCCTCGGAGAAGAATTGCGCCGCCGTATCGGAAGCAGTCCCCTGCGTCAAATTCATAATATCCAAATTCCAGCTGGCGTTTGTGAAAGACACCTTGGCGCCCTTTTCGGTGTTGAACGAATACAGGCTGAAATTGGATTCGCCGCCGTAAATATTCTCCATGGTGGACGTCAATTCGAGCGTCATATCCTGCAGATGAATCAAATTCAGCTTATCGTTTTCGCCGAGCACGAGCGCGGTGCCCGCCCCCTCGACAAAGAAATTTTCGGTCTTAGAAATATTTCCCAATGCCATAAAAAAATTTAGCCTCCTCAAGCATAAACTAACGGGCGATAGCGTTCGACGTAACAAAAAATGCCCTTGGTGTAGGACTCTTCATTGCGGAACGACACCCTCAGCAGATAATTTTCTTCGAACACGTCTTTAACGATCGATTGGATTTTGCGTAAATCCTCCCGACTCTTGGCGTAGTAATCGACGTTAAGAAAGCCGCGCGCCACATAGACGTTATCGGTCTCGGTCGCGGAGCTGAAATACATGCCGATAAAGTTGAGCTTATCAGCCGTAACCAACTTGACCGGCGTGATCTCCCGACGGATTTTCTCATTTCTCTCGAGCGGCGTCTGCGGACTCCCCAACAGTTTTACCAAATCCTCTCTCTTGTATAATCGAGAGTACATTTCATCGAGAATCTCTAAATCGCCATACATTGTTCAACTCCTCATCAGCACAATTTCTCTCGGGAACATCGACATGATATCGGCGGCAATTTCGAGTATCGCCTCTGCAATCTCTTTGTTAATTTCGGCGATAAGCCCGTCATTGTTTTGTCCGAACAGCACATTTTTGATGATCTTACGCGGCGGGAGCGGCTCGATCACGAACGGGAACTGTCTGCCTTCAACGGGCTCGAGCATCAAGCCTTCGAGATATCCCGACGAAAAATGAATGACATCATCGAGATCGCAATACAATCCGAACGGACGCCCTATTATCGCCATCCCTCTTTGCAATCTTTCGGGATTGAACAACGGATCGCCGCCCGAATCGGTCACGGCACCGCTCAAATACTCTGCGAGGAACGGATTTTCGGTTGTCGATCGTTCCATTTTGGAACCTTTACCGTATTCGAGCAGCCATGCCTTTTGCCCCGCCGCCCAAATGAACGCGGTTACGACCGTCTCAACATCTTCGACTTTGTAATTGATTTCCGCCAGTCCTTTGACGTCATATCTCGACCACTGTTGTCTGACCTGCTCGCACGCGACCCGACTGTAGTTCCTCAGTATTTGACTGATCTTCTTAATCAGACGTTCTTTGAATGCTTGTGCCATAACTCGTGTGCAAACGGCGGCAACCGTCTGTTGTCGGCAGACGCCGAGACCACCGTCAGCCCCTCATACCTCTTATCATCAACTTCATCGACCATGTAAAAAAACTCTTTCAACATCCAAACCGTACGCTGCTGTAAATTGTCTTTGTCGCTGACATACCGACTGAATACGATCCGATCCAGCGGACGGACATCAATTTTCGGCATCACAAACAGTGCTTCGCCCACATACTCATTTATCGTCCACCAATACGTATACTCGCGCAAAACCGTCATCGCGGCATTCGAGAGGCAAACAGGCAACGTGCCGATCTTCTCCTCCGCCTTCTCCTTCAAAAACTCATAACAGTAATACCCGACGCGCTGAACTTGAATATCCCCCGCACACTTCAAAAGCGTTACAAATTTCCAGCCGTCTTTCACTTGCACGCTTTTCACGAGTGCCGTCTTTTGAGTAAACCTTTTGCCGACACTAATGAGATTTCCCTGCTCCAATTTCGCGTCCGCAAACACCTTTACAACCTCTTCGGTTTCGAACTTCTTATTCCGCCCCTTGCCTTGCGCAAGTTGAAAAATCTCTACCCCGTCAGCTGTCATACGACCGTTGGCATCAAAGACGGTTGCAATAACGGACTTACTCTTTTTCTTTGCCATCGTCAATCCCTGTTATCGATAGAAGTTTGCACGGCGAGCAGCCCGTCGAATTTTGTATTATCGACGGCGTCAACGACATACTTTTCACCGTCGAGCACAATCCGATCGAGCAATCTGACATCGCATTTCTGCATGCGGAACTCCTTGGTTACCGACGGGAGAACGCCGGGCTCGAGCAATCTCATACTGTCATTGACGATCATATGATTGACATGGACGCAACAAACCCTCTCCCATATCGTTTCGACGAGATTATCATACTCGTCATGAACTTCTTTGGAGCGGTAAACCATCGCGAGCCCGTTGCACTGATACAGAGTCGCTTGAATGGCGTCGTCGGTTTTTCTCACCGACACGACCAAAAAATAAGCCGGCTTGCCGTACAATTCCATCTCAAAAAGATCACCGTTTGCCAGCCGCGTATCTTCCTGCAACAGAGCCGTGTACACGAAGTTATTTTTGAAATTCGAGCCCGCCGTCCTGCTTTGTCGAGCGAGCACAACCTTTTCGGGCGGCTTGCCCTTAACCCAAATCTCTTTTTTGTACCGATTGAACATCGCGAACATCATTTAAACTCCTTGAGCAACCGTTTAATGTCCGAAGTGAAGAACGAATCATCGGTCATGAGCACTTCGAAATCGAGCGACGACAGCTGTTTGGCTCCGCTGTAGCTCATTGCCTGCCGAATATTGCACGCGAGCATGCCGCACGCGGTTTTCAACATCTCGGGGAACTCGTCAAATCCGCTCACATAAGTAACCTCCAGCAGATAAGGATGAATCCCGTAAATGACGGCATTAAGTCCGCCATGCCCGACGAACGTAAAATACCCGTCATTTTCGGGATCAAGCTCGATCGTCTCCGCCTCCAACTCCTCTTTCGTCGAGCCGAAGACGCATCTGCCCATCGCCATCACCTTTTTAATACACAAGACGGGAGACTTCGACAGCTTACCGCGATGATGTCTCAACATCTTAACACGCTCGGTCTGTTCCTTCGGCTCGAATGACCTCCCGAGATAACCGTCGATAAGAGCGGACGCCGTTCTTATATCGGACGGCGTCACTCCATCGATTATCGCGCAGTACTTCGGAATATCTTCGGGCAAAATATAACCGCCCTCGTACTCGCGCGGGGGCGGCGGACTTTTCTCGTGCCTGTGAAAACACTCCTCATGCTCATTATTCATTCAGCACACCTTCATTTGACGCAACAGCTCATATTCGTTGCGAGTAACCGAAACTTCGCCGTCTTCGACATACAACATACGGTGCGGCAATCTGATAAAAGTATCGCCGCCCATAATTCTGACCGTCATTCTGTCGCCGGACGCCTCATTGTTCACGAACTTTATCAACGGAGTCTTTTTATCTTCCGCCTTGTCGACTCCCTCCGACTTCTTTTTATCGGAGAGCGTTATCTTAATCGATTTAGCCATGACATCCTCCATCAAACGGTCGAACTGCCGCCGCCGATGGTGATGGTGGTAGATGCGCTGGTGGTCGTCGAATCAACCCCGACATACTTACTGGTCAAAGCATCACCCGACGAGCCTGCAATCGTCAAGATCATATGCCCGTAGCTCGGAGCGCGAACGATAAACGTATCGAACAGGATCGCGATATAGCGCGTCGCCAGATCATGTTTCTGATTTTTGATATCCTCGCCGCCGCCAATCTGATACAATCTCGGCGTGGCGCTCGTGACGTATTGTCGTTCGATCAGACTCTCATCGAGAATCGCGATCTTGCCCTTCGGACAATAGATATCGGTGATAATTGGCAAGATGCCCGCGGACGTCATGATACCGTTGATGACAATGCCGGGCAAGATTTCAACATCGTAAGTCTTAACCTTGTCTTTCGCCTCCATCTCCTGCGTATCAAGCTCCGCCTTGTCGAGAGGATTCATGTAAATGGCGGTCGGCGTCACCTTGTACTGCTTGTTATACATGAGCGCGGCAACCGCCTCGATGATGGCAGTCGTCAGACGCACGCCGCTCAAGATAGTGCCCGTCTTGGTGATCTGCGTAATGAGCGAGCAGTAATCCTTCTTGGTGGAATCCATGAGCGAATCCGCGGTGCCCGTCCATACGGCGCGATCCTGCGCATCGAGCATATCGGTCACGACTTCCGCCAAATCCTGCGCCTGCAGATTACCGAACAAGCCCTGCTGTTGCGTCACCTCATAATCAAAGAGCGTGAAGGTAATGCCGTCGACGAGAGCCTTAATGTATGCGGAGCGCTCGACGCGAGTGATCTCGGTATTGAGCGCGTGATCGATCGCTCTCGGATCGATCCAGCTGTGTTTGGAGGTATGAGCCTCCTTCTCAAAATATCGCGTGGGATGTCCCGTTGCCGCCTTTGTTTGAATGCGCTGCAGGAGAGTACCGCGCTTTTTTGTACGATCCATGATCTGTCGTTCGAACACGGGAACGTGAATAGCGCCGGTGGAGATATAATCCGCCGCGCCGGTGAAATTCATAAATTTGGGCTCGCCGTTAAACAATCTTTCAGACAAACTTTTTCCTCCTCTAATCTTAGACCGCCTGCGCGTTGTTTTCGTTCCAGAGTCTCATTTGAGCCGCCCATTTCTGTTCGACCGACAGCGACTCATCGTTATCGATCTCCTTCGAGAGCTCGAGCAAAGACTTTTCATCTTTGAACTGCGGCTCGGACGCGAACTGTTGTGTCTTGCGTTGCGGCTTGGGCGTTGCCTCCGCCTTGTCCGTCACGACCTTTTTGACCGCCTCGAGCAGTTCACTTGCCCACGCGGTGAAATCGAGCGGTTTGGGCGTCGCCTCTTTTTCCGCCGCCTCCTCTTTCGGACTTTCCAAAGCAGTCTTAAACTCTTCGAGCTGTTTGGAGAAATCCGCCGCCAACGCCTCTTTCAGCGCCCCGACCTCTTCTTCGACCTTTTTATTAACGACTTCTTTAATTTCCTGTTCAGTCAAGCTGTCATCCTCCTTAATCGAGCACATGAAACCCGTACCGTCGAAAGCCGCTTTGGACTTATACACGATCGACATTCCCGTGAAATGTACATCATTGAGCGTCTGAGTCTTCGCCTTATCGTCGACAACGACGCCGAAAGAATAGATTTCGACGCTGCACCCGAGCGCATCTTTCGAGCACTCGATCGTGTCGCAAACGTCGGGAAAATCGGTTTTCCAAAGATGCCCTTCAACGGCGATCGCTCCGTCATTGACGACTGCATTATCAATGACGCCGATTTTAAACGCCTTATTATGAGCCTTAAATTGATTTTCGCCGTAAGAGCAGTTGACTCCCGCGCCGACAAGTTCACCTACGTTATTGCCGTCGCCGAGTATCACTTTAAAACCCTTATTCGCGCCGCACGGCGTTGCACTCGTGGGCTTGCCGATATACCCCGCGGTCGCGGTGAAATGCAGATAATTATCGTTTTGCGGCTCGATGCTTAAATCGACGACCTGTAAATCGGCTTTTGTGATTTCCACTTAAACGATCCTCTCAATCATGGCGAGTTCGAACTTGCCGTCGAACTCATTGACGGTGATTAGCACGATATGCCGATCGGCAGTGGTAGTGACCAGAGTTTGTTCGGCGACGAAGATATGATTGACGCCCTTGACGATTTGAGTGCCGACATACGCCATGGGCTTATACTTCGCCCCGACAAACCCGTTCATCGCGCTCCATGCGCTTGCCGCCTTCTGCGGGAACGCCGTCATTTCCTTCTGCTCGAGAACAGTAATACCGCCGAGTAATGCCATAGTTATCAATCTCCCTTTTGTTCGTAATCCAATTTTTTGGTGACGCCGTCCTTTTGATTGTAGCCGAGTCCGTTGAACCCGCCCGTCTGAACGGCGTATTTTTTATTTAAAGCGGACTTCATTTCCGCCTGCGTCATATCATCGTACTCGGAGCCCAACGTCTCTTTTCCGAGCGCCTCTCGATACTCTTTGAGAGTGATGCCGCTGTTAATCCACTGCTCGGTGAGCATTTTTTGTTTGGCGGCTTGTTGCGCGAGAGTATCCTCAAAACAAAACTCGAACCGCATGATATCAGCGAGTCCGAGTCGTTTAATGATTTTCTTATTGATTTCGTCCTGCATTAGCAGGCAATACGGTCTGATCGCGTCCGACAACAGCGATTCATTCTGTTCTTCGACGGTCGAGCGATCCGTATTCGACCCCTGCCCGAGCTTTTTGGGATCGACGGAAAACGCCAACGCGACAATGGTAATAAGATGCTTTTGCCATTCAAGAAACAAACCGTCATCATTTTCGACGCCGATTTCGATGGACGACGCTCCCTTCGAGCCTCCGAGTATGGGCGTCTGACCGTAACCGTAAACCTCTTCTTGAAAGTACTTACGGAACCGCAAAAGCGACTGCTCGTCGACATCTTCACCGAGGTTGAGCGCATTTTTCGGGAACGCGTTAGACGCCTGCCTGTGCGCGTAACCTTCCGCATCGAACAACGCCTGCAACTCGTAAAATGCCGCCTCCAAAGGCGACAGCCCGAACGGCGTATCGGTGGTTTTGGTGCGCTGAAGATATAAGATGTCTTGATCATCGAGATAAGCCCTCTTATACCCCTCAGTGACCTGGCAGAATCGCGGATAAGTCGGGTCGGTGAAGAATCCCTTAACATGCTCGAGACTGAAACCGTTGACGGGATACAAATTCAACGGCTTATTCAAATCTCCGTCGAAAACAATTTCCGCCGCGCCGTTATCGCCGACGAGTGCCTCATCGAGGATTTGTCCCCAAAATGCCCTGTATCCGTCAATCGGATTGGGCTGCTTTATGATATTTTCGACAGCCTTCAAGGCGTGCATCGGGAGCTTGCGTCCCTCTTTAACGGGCTTAATCGACCATTTTTGAGCGAGCACTCCGTCTCTTATGAGCATAATCGCCCTTCGCGGGATCGCCTTTCGAGAAAACCGCCTCAGCGTCCCTTCGTTCAACTTGGGCAACGAGTCCCGCGGCGTCGTGTTCGGCAACTGTATGATAGTCGTCTTTGTCTCGCGCTCTTTATGCTCGTCTTTTTTACTCAGACCGAAGTATAATGTTCGCCCAAAAAGCGAGAGTTCCAGAATCCCACCCCCTTCATCAAACCCTTACTAAAACTCCTCTCCGCCGAGAATCCCCCGAACACGAGCTTATGCCCCTTGTCGGGAAATGCCGCCGAGCAGATCATATTGACTGCATCCATGCCGTCGTCGGAGCCCTTTGGAAATCGAAGGAACTCATTGACGAGCACCATCTGATCCTTGCGAAATTTGATGTACTTATTTTTGATACGCGGGATCAAGCCGCGCAACCTCAACTCTTTTTCGACCTTACTGTCGAACTCGACGATCGGAATTTGCACGCCCGCACTGAGCCCGCGCTTGGCGACCTCTTCTTTAAACATGGCTTGAAACTGAACTGTTTCAATGACCATCGCGCGGAGCTTGTTTTTGTACTTCATCGAGCCCGCTATAATCAACTCGATCAACCGATCGGGCTTGAACCTGCCCATGGTTACTTCGAGAATGTACAAAAAGCCGTTAGCGTCTTTGCCCGCCCAAACGATGGCGGCGCGATCGGATTTAGCCTTACCGAGGCTGGGATCGCAAGCGCCGTAGACTTCTTCGATCTCGGGCAGGTCGTAATAAAAATCAAACCACTCGGGCAGGAACTCCGCCGTCGACGGATCGATCGGCTCATTTTGGTATTCTGACGCGAACGACGACGGATCGGCGAACCGAAGCTCCATCATGCTTTCGTAGTAATCGGGCGCGGAATCCATCCACAGAGCCTTGACGCCGTCGAGCATCTCCGTCCGATGCGCCAGGTAGAAGGCATAAGCCTTTTCACCCGCGGCGGGATCATTTTCGTCGCCCATGATCTGCTCCCAATCGTCCCACAACGGCGACGGCGAGAACTGTTGAACGGCTTGATACCGTTTTCGATTCCACATCGAGAACGCGGGCAGTGTCAAGAGTTTCTGCAGTAAACTCTCATAATGCAACACCGTGCCGATGTAGACGAAATCGGTAGTGGGATTGCCGACAGGGATCAATGCCTTGAAAAACCAATTGAACAGCTTTTGACGTTGCGCCTCGGTCTCGACCTGCTCATCATTTTCAAGATCATCGATAATGACGAGCTCGGGACGGATAGCGCCGAACTTATTGCCGCGGAGCTTTTGACCGGCGCCGCGACCGTATATTTGAACACGATTGGACGTGATGATTTTGTCCTGCGACCACTTGTCGTCCGAAACGAGATTGCCGAAGTCCTCTTTAATTTGAGCGTTATCTTCGAGCTCGGACTTGATCGCCGAAATGAAAGTCTTAGCCTGGTCGAGCGTATCCGACACCAGGAGAATGTTCCTCTTATACTTGTAGCAGATACACCACATGACGAGCAGGAACGAAATGATTTGAGACTTGCCAT
>JAFUXN010000053.1 GCA_017477125.1 Selenomonadaceae bacterium | reverse complement strand
GGTCGAGGCGGCGACGTTGGCGTATCAGACGCTTAATCAATCGGAGTATCTGACCAAGGGCGATGATAATTTCAACGGGATTGATTACAAACAGCGCATCGGTCGTGTCAGCATTCGAGAGCAAATGACGCAAAAGACGTATCAGAAGCCGACGATGGTGACGGCGGGGGCGTCCGAAACGGGCGATTTGAGGCAGTGGGCTCGGGATATCGGCTTGGCGTCCGATGAAGTGTTCAATGTCATGTCGAATACCGCCAATATGTTGGGCTTGACGGCGGAAGAATTGAAATTGGCGTTGGCGGTGGCGATGCAGGAAAGCGGAGGTCGGCAAGATGTAACATCGTCGGCGGAGGCGATCGGCGTCATGCAGTTGATGCCCGAAACCGCCGCAGAGCTCGGCGTCAATCCATATGATATGCAACAGAATGTACTCGGCGGCATGATTTATCTTCAACAGATGCTCGATAAGTACAAGGATCGAAGGCTCGCGTTGGTGGCGTATAATGCGGGTGAGGGGGCAGTCGATCGTTATGGAGCAGCGCCTTCCGCTGAAACGCAGAATTACGTGGCGGCAGTCGAAGAAATGTTGAGGGCGAGCGTCGCGGGGACGGGACAACAGACCGAAAGATATCCCAACATAGATGATTATGTCGAGTACAAAGGTAATGAGTCGTCCGAAGGGCTTACCGAGTTGACGAAACAAAAAATTGGGCTCCTCGCAAAAGAGTATTTCGAGACGTTTGGAGAAAAATTCTTCGTCACAGCGGGCAATGACGATTACCACAGAGGAACCAACAGTTGGCACGAATACGGGCAAGCCGTTGATATTGCAATGGATTCCCTGTATGATGAAAACAGAAGGCAATGGTTAGCGGAACGGGCTGAATATTACGGCTTGGTGCCGCTCGATGAGTACGCAAACCCCAGCGCAAGGTCAACAGCGCCACATTATCATTTTTCTGATCACGGAGAAAATTTAGAGCCCGAGAAAATACAAACGGTTAGAACATCAATGACGGAGGCGGTTCCGTATGTCGAAGCCGCGGGCAAGCTCAGCGAGTACTGGAAAATAAATGAGCAGTATAAGGCGGCAAGTCTTAAAAGTCTCGAGTTTGAGCAGTTCCCGCAATTGCAAAGGGAATGGGATAAGCAGAGCAAAGACTACGAAAAGAGAATGACGGCAATTCAACATATGCAACAGCTGACGACAACCATGCAGTCGCTCGTGCCGGAACAGGGCGAGGGCAGGCATTTGTTACAGCTCGAAAGCGAAAAACGGATGTTGCAACTGAAAGATGAACAGTTGGCGGCGGAACAGGATTACGTCAGAGAGCTCGAGTTCAATGTTGAAACGCTGAAACTGTTGCGAAACGCCAATGATGATCTGGTCGAGGAACTGCGCAAGAAACACGGCTCGATTGATTCAATGCTCGAAGAAAAGGGCACGTCGTGGGATAAGTTGACCGCCGATCAGAAGGCGTCCATCGCCGATAAACTTAACGATAAAAAGCTGTCGAATGAAATTAAGCTCGGCGAGAAGATGCGCTCCGAGTGGGAGAAGATTAATAAGTTGCTCGTCGAGCATAAGAATAAGTTGGTCGATATTCGCGCCGAAATGGCAACGATCGGGGTGCCGAAACCGCCCAAGCAAGAATATCTTGAAGAGTACGCCCTTAAAAATGCGGGGTTGAATTATGAGGGCAGTAAAATCGGAGCCGTCTATGAGGATCAGAAAAAGCGTCGGGAGTATCTGCAGGAGCAGATCGATATTTATCAGGCAAGGAAAGAACGACTCGAAAGAGAATTGGCGGAGATAAATGAGAAGGCGGACAGGGCGATAGCAGAGCTCGATGCGCGCTTGAACAAAGAGGCGAGCGTTAGAGATTCGTTGGTTGAAAGACAGCAGGGCGGCGAAAATGTCAATTCCGAATTGGAAATTCAAGAGGGTTTGATAAAGAGATTGGCGGATGCTCGAGAAAAGCTGTCAAAGAACAGCACGCAAGAGCAACTCGATTATCGGCTTAAAATCAAGGAGACCGATAACGCCATCAAAAAGTTAGAGGCTGATATGTACCCGCTCGAACAGTTGTTCCAAAACAAGTTGAAAGATGGGATAATCAGCATGTTCGATGCCATATTGATCAAGGGGAATTCGTTCAAAGAGGCGTGGAATAATCTCTGGCAATCGATCGCGTCGTTCGCCTTGCAACAGCTGTTGATGGTTTCGCTGAGTAAAACGGGTTGGTTCGGAGGAGCAGGCGGCGGTAAAATACCGTCGAAGGCTGAGGGAGGCGCGATCGAAGGTTTTGCCGACGGCGGTATGCTCTTCAGCGTCCCCGTGTTCAGCGGCGGCAGTTACGTCGGCGACGCTAAGAAGATTGATGCGGGGCAGATTAAGGGCGCGGGTACCGGCACATCAGACAGCATTCTTACGTATCTCGAGCACAGAGGGCAATTCATAAGAACGTCCGATGGAGAGTTTATCATCAAAAAGAAGTCTGTCGATACGCTCGGATTGTCTTTCCTTAATCGCTTGAATGACAGTCCCGAACAGTTTGCGTTGCGCGAGAAAGTCTTGAACGCTTATGACGGAGGAGGCTCGCTCGGTGAAGAAGTCGAGCCCGTCATGTCCGATAAGACCGTTGAAAACCTGCAGACCTATTCGAAGTTGCAGACCGATAAGGGGAGTCAGAATACAAGGCAAGAAAAATTGCTCGAGAATATCAGCATGCAGTTGTCGGCGTTCACCAGACCTGTCAATGAGACGACCAATATGAATATCAATGCCGTTGACAGCAGATCGTTCGTGCAGTTGCTCGAAAAGCACTCGGATGTGATTATGGGACTGATGAGGAAAGAGCGCGGCAGGCGAAATGTTTATTGACGGTTGAAATTTGAGGGCGGCTTTGATAAAATGAATTTAAAGAGAGGTGATGGCGCATGCCCGGGACTGAAATGGGTTGTCTCGATATGTACGGCGAGCCCATTTGCAACGGCGATCTCCTGCGCTCCGACGATAATAAGCGCACTTATCGAGTGATCTTCGATCCCAAGTTGGGGTGGAACTTAATCAACATCGCGGGGACTCCTCCTCCGCCCGTCGATTTCGATTACTCTCAATATTATCGGTTGGAGACTTGGATGACTCCTCAAGATTGGCTCGAAATCCAAAGGGATATGAAACAGGTCGCCAGAGACATGAACGGTCAAGAATAAATCGGGACGTGAAATAAAATGCCGCATCGGAAGGTGCGGCTTTTTTAGTGGAGGTGTGGGATGGACGAAATCATTTTGAAACAGTTGATCGAGGGCGGGGCGGTCACTATCCTCGGGGGACTGTGTTTTTATCTCGTTGTGCATTTTAATAAGGCGATCAATAAAACCAATGAGGTTATAGCCGGCAATACGGATGCAATTAAAAAGCTCGCCGAGGCGACCAATCGTCAACTCGTTCAGCTCGAACGCATTGAAGGCTACGTTAAACGTACCGAGGAAAAAATTGATCGGCTCAAAGAGGATTTTATCAAGATGAAGGCTAATTGACAGTTAAGGCAAATTTACAAAAAGTTATAAAACAGATATTGCCTTTGATATAGTTTTGTGTTAAAATATCTTCAAGAGGTGATCTCCTTGAGATATTTTACGATTAACAAGTTTTCAAAAATGGTTGGGGTAACTCCGCAAACATTAAGAAACTGGGACAAAGCAGGCAAACTCAAGCCACATCATACCTCTCAAAACGGTTACAGGTATTATTCCGAAGAGCAATTAAATCAGATTCTGAGGATAAAACCTAAACCGCAAATAACCATCGGCTACTGCAGAGTTTCAAGTCCGAAACAGAAAGACGATTTGGTAAGGCAAGTCGACAACGTGAAAACGTATCTTTTGGCGCAAGGCAAGCCGTTTGAAATTATCAGCGATATCGGCTCGGGAATAAATTACAAGAGAAAAGGACTGCTTGAACTGCTCGACAGAATAACAAAAAATGAAGTCGAGAAAGTAGTGATAATGTACAAGGACAGATTGTTGCGATTTGGATTTGAGCTGATTGAATACGTGGCATCGTTGCACGAATGCGAAATTGAAGTCATTGACAATACGCCAAAAACCGAACAAGAAGAACTGGTAGAAGATTTGGTTCAGATAATCACGGTATTCAGTTGCAAATTGCAGGGTAAGCGTGCACACAAGGCTCGCAAGCTGATAAAAGAATTGGTAGGTGAGCAAGATGATGAAAACGTTTAAAGTCATGCTTGTGCCAAACAATCGTCAAAGGACACGTCTTTTTCAGTTCGCAGGCGCGGCACGCTTCGCTTACAATTGGGCATTGCAAAAAGAGAGGGAAGCATACGCGGCAGGGGAAAAGTTCATCGGCAATAACGATTTGCGCAAAGCATTCACGGTGCTCCGAAACTCCGACCAATATTCGTGGCTCAAG
>JAFUXN010000052.1 GCA_017477125.1 Selenomonadaceae bacterium | reverse complement strand
CCTTCAGAAGCATTGAGGTTAACAGGTTTACCTGTTGAGGGTGGGCGGGCGGGATAAAATTTTTTTCGACGATCAGAACAGTCCGGTGATGGTTCCGTCGGCGGTGATGTCCATGTTCTCAGCCGCAGGCTTCTTTGGCAGCCCCGGCATCGTCATGATCGATCCCGTCAGCGCCACGATGAACCCCGCGCCCGCACTGATCTTCAGCTCCCGCACCGTCACTCTGAATCCGCGCGGACGTCCGATCTTCGACGCGTCGTCGGTCAACGAGTATTGCGTCTTGGCGATGCACACCGGCAGTTTCGAGTAGCCGAGTCGATCGATCTCGTCAAGCTGTTTGCGAGCGGCGGCAGTGAAGTCCACGCCGTCTGCACCGTAAACTTTCGTCGCGACCGCGTTGAGCTTGTCGGCGATGCTCATCTCGTCTTCGTAGGTAAATTTAAAGTTCGACGGCTCATTGTACGCCTGCTCGACCGCCAACGCCAATTTCTCACCGCCCGCGCCTCCGTCGGCGAACACCGTCGAGATCGCAACGCGCGCTCCGAGCTCAACACAGCGCGTCTCGACGAAGGCAAGCTCCTCTTGCGTGTCGGTCGGGAAGGCGTTGATCGCCACCACCGCCGGCAATCCGAACTGCTTGACGTTCTCGATGTGCTTCTCAAGATTTTCAAAGCCGCGAGCAAGCGCGTCCATGTTGACCGCGACGAGATCATTTTTCGAGACGCCGCCATGGAGTTTCAAAGCTCGAACGGTGGCGACGATCACGACGGCATCGGGACGCAATCCCGACAGCCGACACTTGATATCGATGAACTTCTCCGCCCCGAGGTCGGCGCCGAATCCCGCCTCCGTCACAACCACGTCGGCGAGCTTGAGCGCGTACTTGGTCGCCTGAACCGAATTGCAACCGTGGGCGATGTTGGCGAACGGTCCGCCGTGAATGATCGCGGGCGTGCCTTCGAGCGTCTGAACCAAATTCGGTTTGATCGCGTCCTTGAACAGGAGGGTCAACGCGCCGGTGACGTTGAGATCGTTGGCGGTGATCGCTCGACCGTCGGCGGTGTAGGCGACGATGATCTTGCCGAGCCGCTCTTTGAGATCGTCAATGCCGTCGGCAAGACAGAGGATCGCCATCATCTCACTGGCGACGGTGATATCGAAGCCCGACTCGCGCGGCACGCCGTTGATCTTGCCGCCCAACCCGACGATGACATTTCGAAGAGCGCGGTCGTTGAGATCAAGCACGCGTTTCCAAACGACGCGGCGGACGTCGACGCCGAGCGCATTTCCATGATGAATGTGATTGTCGAGCACGGCGGCGAGCAGATTATGCGCGGTGGTGACGGCGTGGAAGTCGCCGGTGAAGTGCAGATTGATGTCCTCCATCGGCACAACTTGAGCGTAACCGCCTCCCGCGGCGCCGCCCTTGATGCCGAAGCACGGACCGAGCGACGGCTCACGAAGCGCGACGACGGTTTGCTTGCCGCGACGACTGAACGCGTCGGCGAGCCCGATCGATGTGGTGGTCTTGCCTTCGCCTGCGGCGGTTGGGTTGATGGCGGTGACGAGGATCAGCTTGCCGTTGGGTCGGTGATCGAATTTGGTCATGACCGAGGGCGGGAGTTTCGCTTTGAATTTGCCGTAGAGTTCGAGGTCGTCGGGGTGGATCGCGAGCTTGGCGGCGATCTCCTCAATGTGTTCGAGGTTCGCCTCCTGCGCGATTTGTACATCGGTCTTCAATTGCATCGCTCCTTTGCGATTGATTTATGCGGTATGGGCAGACGGCTTTCAACGGACATTCGTCGCAGAGAGGAGCACGCGCCCGACACAACTTCCTTCCGTGCCAAATGAGCCAGTGATGAGCGTCCGCCCACTTCGATTTCGGGATCGCTCGTTGCAATCCGAGCTCGACTTCCAACGGAGTTGAGCCCGTTGCCAATTGCAAGCGGTTGGCGATCCGAAATACATGAGTGTCGACGGCGATCGCAGGTTCCTTGAACGCCACGCTCGTCACGACGTTTGCGGTCTTGCGTCCGACGCCGGGCAGTTTTAGCAGATCATCGAAGGCGGTCGGGACTTCGCCGTTGAACTCGTCGACGATCATTCGGCAGGCGCCCAAAATATTTTTCGCCTTCGCTCGATAGAAGCCGCATGATCTGATCAGCTCCTCCAATCTCGATTGACCGAGCGCCAAAAATTTTTCGGGAGTGTCGGCGGCGGCGAACAGCGCGGGCGTCACGGCGTTGACCCGTTTATCGGTACACTGCGCCGACAGGATCACCGCTATCAACAGTTCGAACGTCGAATTGAATTTGAGTTCGGGCACCGCCCCCGCATATGTCGCCTCCAATATTCTCAACTGCTCCGCGCGGAGCTTGTCATCAACTTCTATGCTCGCTCACCTCAATCATGAACTGAATCGAAGGTCATGCCGATCGTCCTTGTCGTCGCCGCCCGCAAAGAAATTCGTCGGCGCAGACTGCGGCTCGTCGATGAACTCATCAACGTCGGGCTGCAACGGGATCGATACCGTGATCGTCGTGCCTTTGCCCAGCTCGCTTTCGAGATCGATCGTGATGTTGTGCTGCTCGGCGATCCAAGAGGCGATCGACAGCCCCAAGCCCGTGCCGCTGATCTCTCGTTTCGAATGCGATGTGTCAACGCGGAAGAACCGATCGAAAACCTTCTTCTGATTCTCGGGCGCGATGCCGATGCCCGTATCGCTCACGCTCAACTTGATCTTGTCAACCGCGCGTTCCGATCGAACGGTGATCCTGCCGCCCTTCGGCGTGTACTTGATCGCGTTGTCGATGAATATGCGGAGCATCTGCTTGATCGTCACCTTGTCGGCGAAGATCGTCCCGCTGGCGTTCTTGACCAGTTCGAGCGTGTGATGATGCGTCACCACCTCGAGCGAAGTCACCACGTCGCCGACGAGCTTCGACAGCTCAAGCATCTGCATCTTCAACGGTTGCCGTCTCTGATCCGCCCGCGCCAGGAACAACAGCTGCTCGATCAACTGCTGCATGTTTTCGGACTCGGCGTTGATCGCCTCGATGCCCTCTTTAAGAATTTCGGGATCGCGAGCGCCCCATCGAGCCAGCAGATCGGAGTAACCTCTTATGACCGTCGCGGGCGTCCTCAATTCATGCGACGCGTCCGAAACAAATCTCTGCTGTTGAGCGATGCCCGCCTGCAATCGATCGAGCATATTATTAAATGTCTTCGCCAACTCGGTGAGCTCGTCCTCGACGGGCGGCGTTTCGATCCGACTGTCCATGTTTTCGATCGCGATGTTGTGTGCGGTCTTGGTCATGTCGCTGATGGGCTTTAGGATTCGTTTGCTCACCGCGTAGCCCGACGCCGCCGCCAAGCTCAATCCCGTCAGCGCGATCGCCAACAAGATATTCCTCAATCGATCGAACAACGTCACGTCCGAAATGATCGTCCTGAAGAAGTAGAGATTCATCGTCGTGTTGCCGTGCGTGAACTGCATTTGCGAGCGATAGATGAGCGCGTGCCCGTACTCGGCAACCGCCATGTCCTCATTGCTCCAGAACGGAGGATTGGCGAGAAGATTTTCGTTGAACCGCTCAAGCGAGATGTAACGCTGATCGGTGTCGAGGAACACGTTGCCGTCCTCGTCGACCACCCTCAACACCACGCCCGGCGTCAGAGGATCGCGGATCGAATCGGTGTTCAAGTTGATATTCTGTTCAAGGTCCTCGAGCAGCTTTTGAGTGTTCTCCATGCTGAACTCAAGGCTGTGCTCGGCTTGATTGTACATTCCATAAGTCATTGCCGCCCACGCCAGAAAGTTGGTCGCGAACAGCAACGCGGCGAACGCGGCTACGTATATGATCATGATTTTCGTCGAAATGCGCGAGTTATGCAGACCGCGAAAAATGCTATCGATAATTTTCATGGCGCTTCTCCCTGCAGAACTTTTTCCAACGTCAATACCTTTATCGACATGATAGCACATTTTATCAACGGTCAACGAAAAAATTTTTTCGAGCTCCAAAGTGTGGCAAGGTCGAGCGTTTTGTGATATATTGAAGCGACTTTTAATCCGAACGGTTCAGGAGGGATCGGCGTGACTCAATTCGACAAGCGAAACATCAGCATGGTCATGGACTTCTACGAGATGACGATGGCGAACGGCTACTTTGAACGCGGCGACATCAATCAACGGGTTGCCTTCGACGTGTTCTATCGGCGCAATCCCGATGGCGGAGGCTTTGCGATCTTTGCGGGACTCGAGCAGATCATCGATTACGTTGAGAACATGAATTTCTCTGACGACGACGTTGATTACTTCCGCGCGCAAAATATTTTCGGCGATGCATTTCTCGATTATCTCAAGTCGTTCCGCTTCCACGGAGACATTTACTCATTCCCCGAAGGCACGATAATGTATCCCAACGAGCCGTTTATGACGGTGGTCGCCGATCTGATCGACGCTCAACTGATCGAGACGGCGATCCTCTCGCAGGTCAATCATCAATCGTTGATCGCGACCAAGGCTCGTCGGATCGTTCGAGCGGCGGAGGGGCGTTTCGTTTCGGACTTCGGCGCGCGTCGAGCTCACAACATGGACGCGGCGACTTACGGAGCGAGGGCGGCATTCATCGGCGGCGTCAACGGGACGGCAACGGTATCGGCGGGCAAGATGTTCGGCATTCCCGTCAACGGGACGATGGCGCACAGTTGGGTGATGTACTTCGGCGACGAGTACGAGGCGTTCAAGAAATTCGCGGAGGTCTATCCGAACTCGACGATCCTTCTGGTCGACACTTACGACGTGATCAATTCGGGGGTGCCCAACGCGATCAGGATTGCGCATGAAGTTCTTGAACCGATGGGCAAACGATTGAAAGGCATTCGGATCGATTCGGGCGACCTGGCTTATCTGTCGAAGAAGGTCAGAACGATGCTCAACGAGGCGGGGCTCGAGGATTGCAAGATCGTTGTGTCGAACAGTCTCGACGAGTTCACGATCACATCGCTGTTGAGCCAGAACGCGGCTATCGACAGCTTTGGCGTCGGCGAGCGATTGATCACCGCCAAGTCCGAGCCGGTGTTCGGCGCGGTTTATAAATTGGTGGCGGTGGGCGAGGGCGATCACTTCACGCCGCGCATCAAAGTGTCGGAGAACGTCGGCAAGATCACCAACCCCGGGCTCAAAGACGTCTATCGCGTTTATAATCCCGACGGTCAAGCGGTGGCGGACATGCTTTCGTTGCATGGTGAGAAGGTCGATATGAGCTCGTCGTTCCGTTACGTCGATCCCGTCAAGCCGTGGAAGAACCGCGCGTTCGTCGGGTGCACCGCCAAGAATTTGCGTCGGCTCTACGTCAAGGACGGTCGTCGCGTTGAGCAGTTGCCTTCGCTCAATGAGATCAGAGATTATGTGCGCGATCAGCTCGAGCATGAGATTTGGCAGGAGGAGCAGCGCTTTGAGAATCCGCATCGGCACTACTTGGATATGACGCCCGACTACTACGAGATGAAGATGAGCTTGCTCTACGAAACGCGCAAGCATCACGAATAAAATTTTTGGGAGTGACGATAATGCTATCAGCCAAGACAAAAAATCTGGGGATCATAGGCTACCCGATCGGACATACGCTGTCGCCGATCATGCAGGAGGCGGCGTTGGAGGCGGCGGGGCTCGATTACTCATACATCGCGCTGCTCGTGCCGCCGGGTCGACTGGTGCCTGCGCTCGAGGGACTTCGCGCGTTGTACTTCCGCGGTTGGAACGTAACGATCCCGCATAAGTCGACGATCATTCAATTCCTCGACGCGATCGATCCCGATGCGAAACTGATCGGAGCGGTCAACACGGTGGTCAACGACGGAGGAGCGATCACCGGCTACAACACCGACGTGATCGGATTTCTGATGTCGCTGGCGGCGGCGAACTTCAATCTCAAAGGACGTCGAGCGGTGATGTTGGGCGCGGGCGGCGCGGCGCGAGCGGTGACGTGGGCGCTGTGCAAGAGGCGTGCGGCAAGCATAACGATCGGCGTGCGCAATCCGTCGAAGGCGATGGCGTTGGCGAACGACTTCAAAGAGTTTGCATCGATCGACGTGTATGATTGGAACTCGGAAGAATTTAAAGCTCAACTCGGCGAAGCGGACATCTTGATCAACGCGACGCCGTTGGGCATGAGCCCGAAGGTTGATGAGATGCCCCCGATTGAGCTCGAAAGGTTATGGGAGGGCGCGCTCGTCTACGATCTGGTTTACTCGCCGTCGAAAACGAAACTGTTATTGAAGGCGGAGGAGTTGGGGCATCCGATCATCAACGGCGAGGCGATGTTGGCGTATCAGGGCGCGGAATCGTTCCGACTGTTCACGGGCGTGGAGACCGACGCACAAATCATGCTCAACGCCGTTCGTCAAGCGCTCGCGTCCGAATGAATCAAAGGCAGTTGAATGATACGCTCGACAATCTCAGTCGTCGGGTACTCTACAGCCTTCGACAGAGTTCGCGGCTCAACCTTGCCGACTCGCCAATCATTCAACTGATCGATCTGATCCTGCATACCGCCGTCGAGATGAGGGCGACCGATATCCACATCGAGCCGATGAGTGATCGCCTCCGCATTCGATATCGTCTCGACGGTTTACTCACCGAACTGCATCACGCGCTTGATCCCGCGATCATTCCGACATTTGTTTCGAGGGTGAAGATCATGTCGGCGATGGACACGACGAAATCGCATGTGCCGCTCGACGGGAGGATCGATTTCGTACACGACGGGCGAAAGATCGATATGAGATCGGCATCGATGCCGACCGCGCATGGTGAGACGTTGGTGATCCGATTGATGGACGTCGATGAAAATCTCAAGACGATCGGCGAGCTGGGCATGAGCGTTCGGACGGAGAAAATTTTTCGCGGGCTGATCAATGCGCCGTCTGGCATGATGGTGGTGGCGGGACCGATGAACTCCGGCAAGTCGACGTCGTTATATGCGGCGTTGCGGGAGCTCAATCGTGGCGAGCGGAATATCATGACGCTCGAAGATCCGATTGAACAACTGCTCGACGGAGTGAATCAGACGGATTTGAGCGGCGAGGGCGAGCTCAACTTTGCGGACGGGCTTCGGTCGATGATGCGCATGGATTGCAATGTGATCATGGTGGGCGAGGTGCGAGACGCGGAGACGGCGAAGACGGCGGTGCGTGCGGCGTTGACGGGGCATCTGCTGTTGACGACGTTGCATGCGAAGGACACATGCAGTGCGTTGTTCCGACTGTTGGAGATGGGGGTTGAGCCGTACCTGTTGGCGGCAACGTTATCGGGTGTTATGTCTCAACGGTTGGTGCGGCGTGTGTGCCCCGATTGTCGACGAGAAGGTTGCGAGCGGTGTCGAGGAACGGGATATCGCGGGCGGCTGGCGTTGCATGAAATCCTGCCGATCGACGATCAGTTGAGGAGCATGATATTAAAATTCTCGTCGCTCGAGGAGATAAAGAGTGCGGCATTGTCGAGCGGGCTGGTGACGTTGCTCGACGATGGAATGAAAAAAGTCGCCGCAGGGCTGACGACTCGCGATGAACTTCAACGAGTAATGGCGTTGTGAGCGAAAGAAAAATAAAAGAGCGCGCCGCCTTCCTCGCCGGCGGGCGCCCTCCCCTACTTCCGATCATCATTGTGAGATTAAAAAGTTTGTGGGGCGGAGAAATAAAAAGGGCGCGCCGCCTTCCTCGCTGGCGGGCGCCCTTCCTTTGGTTGGCGCGCATCGTTGTGAGTTGAAAAAGTCTGTGGGGCGGAAAAATAAAAAGGGCGCGCCGCCTCCCTCGCCGGCGGGCGCCCTTCCTCTGGTTGGCGCTCATCGTTGTGAGCTGAAAAAGTTTGTGGGGCGGAAAAATAAAAGGGCGCACCGCCTCCCTCGCCGGCGGGCGCCCTTCCTCCGGTTGGCGCTCATCATTGTGAGATTAAAAAGTTTAAGGGAGGAGAAAT
>JAFUXN010000051.1 GCA_017477125.1 Selenomonadaceae bacterium | reverse complement strand
TGGGATAATTTATTTTTTCAGCGACACTTTCTTGTCGACCTTGCCTTCGAGTTTCGACGTTCGGATCGATTCGGCGGAGATCGCTGCCTTCGCCGCGTCCAATTGCTTTTCGAGATCGCGCACTCGCTCTTCGAGCCTCTGCACTTGACGCGACATCACTTCGAGCATCTCACGTTCGGGATCGGGCAGAATGTCGTGGTCAAGGTCAACGTCGATCTCCTCACGCAACTCTTGACGAACGTCGGGATTGGTGATGTCCACGCCCTGACGCTTGCACACGTCGAGCAGTACCTCGCGCACCTCATCTTGGTTGTGCACGCGCTTGCCATGCAACACCACGATCCGCCCCGGGATGCCGACAACCGTCGCATAAGGCGGCACCTCTTTGAGCACCACCGAGCCCGCTCCGATTTTGGCGTGATCCCCAACCTTGAACGAGCCCAAAACTTTTGCGCCGCTCGCCACCACCACGTTGTTGCCAATCGTCGGGTGGCGCTTGCCCTTCTCCTTGCCGGTGCCCCCGAGCGTCACGCCCTGATAAAGCGTCACGTTCTTGCCGATCTCCGCCGTCTCGCCGATCACCACGCCCGTGCCATGGTCGATGAAAAGTCCTTCGCCGATCGTCGCGCCCGGGTGTATTTCGATCCCCGTCAAGAACCGTCCGAAGTTCGACACCAGCCGCGCCGACACGATCCAACCGCGAATGAACAGCGCGTGCGACAATCGATGAAACCAGATCGCGTGCAGCCCCGAGTAGCACAACAAAACCTCCAACGTACTTTTGGCGGCGGGGTCGCGCTCGAAGATCACTCGAATGTCCTTCTTCAGACGCGAAAAAAATTTCATCGACCCGCCTCCTCGATCAGCACTGCCGCATGCGCCGCAATCCCGTCGCCGCTGCCGGTGAAGCCCAGCCCCTCTTCGGTCTTGGCTTTGACGCTGATCCTGTCGATATCGATTTTAAGCAGGTCGGCGATCCGTTGTCGCATCGATTGAATGTAAGGCGCGAGCTTGGGGCGTTGCGCCACCACGATCGAATCGACGTTGACGACGGTGAAGTTATGAGCGGCGAGCAATCGATTGACGCGTTCGAGCATCACGCCGCTGTCGATGTTTTTGATCGACGGATCGTTGTCGGGGAAGTGTTGACCGATATCGCCCAACGCCGCCGCCCCCAACATCGCATCGATGATCGCATGCAACAGAACGTCGGCGTCGGAATGTCCCAGCAATCCGCGCGGATAATCGATCTCAACGCCGCCGATGATCAGACGCCGCCCCTCGACCAGACGATGAACATCGTAGCCGTTGCCGATCCTAATCATTGCGTTCGCCTCCCGAGCAATGTTTCTGCTATCGATAAATCTTCGGGCGTCGTGATTTTGATGTTCCGATAGTCGCTCACAACAATCTTCACCCGCACGCCCAATCGCTCAACCAATGACGAGTCGTCGGTGCCGAGAAATCCGTCGCGTTCGGCTCGAGCATACGCGTCGATCAAGATGTCGCGTCGAAATCCCTGCGGCGTCTGCACCTCAACCAGTTTTGATCTCAACGGCGTGCTCTCGACGAATTGATCTCCGTCAATGATCTTGATCGTGTTCTTGGCGGGGACGGCGGCGATCGCTCCTCCAAACCTCCGCGCGGCATCGATCACGGCGTTGATGGTTTCGACGGCGATCAACGGACGAGCGGCGTCATGCACCAATACGATCTCCGTCGACGGCGACAGTACCTTCAACGCGTTGGCGATCGAGTACTGCCGTTCGCTCCCGCCCGCGACAACCCGACATGGTTTTTCGATGCCGACGATCATTTTTTCTACCAAAGATATTTCGTCGGGCGCCGCGGCTATGATCAATTCTTCGATCAAAGCGGATTTTAAAAAGGCTTGCAACGTCAACAGCAGTACGGGAGTGCCGGCGAGAGTTAAAAAGTTTTTGTTCGAAGCCGATTGCATGCGACGGCTCTGACCGGCGGCAGGGAAAATCGCCGTGACCATCAGATCAGCCCCTCGTCGATCAATTTCCTGATGCCCGCGAGCACTCCCGCCTCGTTATTACTGCTCGTCTCGAACCGCGCGAGCGCCTTGAGATCGGGATGAGCGTTCGCCATCGCAAAGCCGGCGCCGACGGATTTGAGCATCGTGACATCGTTGAGGTAATCGCCGAACGCCGCGCACTCGTCGGGCTTAATGTTGAGCAGGCGCTGAACGTTTTGGACGGCGACGCCCTTGCTGACGCCCGCCGACATCACGTCGACCCATTGATTACTGCTGAGATCGACTTGGAGCGGACCGTTGAACCGAGCGTGGAGGGCGGGATAAGTGGTTTGAGCGGCGCGCGCGGTGATGTCGAAGACCGAAATCTTGAGCGGCTCATCGTCGACGTCGGCAAAACTTTCGACCGCGGTGTTCTTGGTAAAGTACTTTTCAAACTCGAGCATGAGATTGGGATCAGCCTTCGACGCGAGATAATATGCACTGCGCTTGCCGCAAAACACCGCAAAGATGTCGTCCCATTGAGCGGCGAAGTCGAGCACGGCATCGGCGTCGGCGCGGGTCATCGGCTTCGAAAAAATTTCTTTGTCGTGATGCATGACGAGCGTGCCGTTCTCGGCGACGAACAGAAATTCATCTCGATACTTCGGGAATGATCTCAACAGAGAAAAATATTGACGACCGCTCGCCGGAGCAAAGATCACGCCGCGCGCCTTGAGCTCGAGCATGAGAGCGTCGAAGTCGGCGGGCAATCGGCTGTGATCGTCCAGCAGCGTGCCGTCCATGTCGGAGAAGATTATTTTGATCAAGGGTCTCACCGCCCAAATTTTTTTCGAGCATTATAGCAGACGTCAATGCACTTCACAAGGAATTGGTTGGCGGCAGAAAAAAACATCGACCGAGCCCGATCGATGCCGATTGAAATGTATGAGCAATGCTTCCTCCTGCGGGTGCCCCCACAGAACAAACCATTCGAAACTAAAAATGCCTCCCCGCGCGGAAGGCAAACAAAACTACCGATCGGATCGATCGAAGCAGTCTCCTCCCCATCACTCGCAGGTCAAACGGTGACCGTTGATCAGGCAATTCTCCCGGCTCCGGGTCAACGCTCCTCTGCGCCTTCTCAGATCAATCGATCCAATGACATAACTATGCAGATTCGCTCTCCGTTACGGTGGCGGGACCGCTTCGGCTTTCAACCGAATTCCTTATTGAGTCTCTCGACACCTGATCCAATCAATATTCAGCTGTGAACGTCGATGACGGTTGCCAACGACGTCGTTATATTACGCCGCATGAACTTTGTTGTCAAGCATTACGCGCTTGGAACTCGACGTGCTCAAAAAGTTCGAGCGGGTGATGAATGATCAATCGCGCGCCGCTCTCGAGCAGCTCACTCTCGGGACGGAAGCCCCACGTCACTCCGATCGGCAGGAAGCCCGCGTTGACCGCCGTCTGCATGTCAACCGACGTGTCGCCGAAGTACGCCACGCCCGACGGCTCAACTCCAAACGACGACGCGATCTTTAACGCCTTGGTGGGATCGGGCTTGCGCGGCAGTCCGTCCCGATCGCCGATCACCTCGTCGAAGATGCCCGACGGAAATAATTTCGCGGCGATCTCCTGCGCCGCAAAGTCCTGTTTGTTCGTCACGATCCCCATCGGTATGCGCAATGCTTTCAATCGATCGAGCATCTCAATGATCCCGTCATAGGGCTTGGTCTTGATCGTCAAGTGCCGTTGATAGCAGCCGTCATAGTAGTGCAGCGCCTCGTCGACAAAATTTTTATCGGTCGCCCGCTCGCTCGGCAACGTCCTCTCGATCAACTTGCGCGCTCCGTTGCCCACATAATATCGATACGGTTCAAGCGGGTGCGTCGGAAATCCGTAGTGCTCCAACATCTCATTGACGCTGTCCGCCAAATCCTCAAGCGAATTGATCAGCGTGCCGTCCAGATCGAAAATCGCCGCGCGGTATTTCATCAAAATCGCGGCGCGGATACTCCCGCTTCTTTTAGCGGTTTTAGCGGTGAGAGACCGCGCCGCTTCTCTCCTTTTCTCTCTTGGTTTTCGATAAATATTATGATATTCTAATTGTGTTGAAGTAATGATAACAGTGAGGAGGTGATTACATGCAAAACATTACCATCACAGTAAAACTTCGTCTCTACACCAACCACGCGCAAGATTGGCTTTTTCGTCGGATGACGCAACGCTACCGAGCCGCCTGCAACTTTGTCTCTAAATACATCTTCGACCACGATTTTGAGCTCAACTCCCATCATCTGCATAAAGAACTCTATCGTCAAGTGCGCTCCGATTTCAAACTCAAATCGCAATTAACCAGTTCCGTCTTCCGTACTGCCACCGCTCGATATCAATCTGTTCGCACTCAATTGCTCCAAAATCCGTTTCGCTATCGCGACGAAAACGGGCAGTATCACAAGATAGACAAGACACTCGAATGGTTGTATAAGCCGGTGTACTTCAGTCGTCCGCAAGCCGATCTCGTTCGCGATCGTGATTACTCATTTGTCGAAGGCGGCAAGATGCTGTCTGTGAATACGCTGGACAAGCGCGCACGAGTTCGTTTTGCCGCTGCTCACTTTCAACAATACCTCGACGGTACGTGGAGCTTCGGCACCGCTAAGCTCGTAAGTCTCAAAGGCATTTGGTATTTGCATATTCCCGTTACGCGTGCCTTCGAGGAGTTCGACAAGTCGGCAAGCAAATTCTTCGTAAGCGACATAAGTTTTTGGAAGTGCGGCGGCAACTGCAAGCGAAGGGAACAAAATCCGCGAAAAGAGCATTGAGTCGGATAAGTGGACGAGAGAACCGTTGGATGAGCGATGTCAATCATTGCTTATCAAAGACACTCGTCTCGAAATACGGGACAGACACATTGTTTGTGGTCGAGGATTTGACGGGCATCTCATTTGCGGAGAAGAACTTATCGCGTGGAGGGTCGGCGAATAACGACTTACGTTCGTGGGCGTTCTATCAGCTCGAACAGTTTCTGTCGTATAAGGCGCGAATGAATCGGAGCGAAGTGCTGAAGGTATCGGCAAGATATACTTCGCAGAGATGTCCAAAGTGCGGCTCGATCAATAAAAGTAACCGACATCACGATGTGCACGAGTACAGATGTCAATGCGGTTATCGGTCGAATGACGATCGAGTGGGAGCAATGAACATACAGCTGCTGGGGACGATGTGGACAAGTGGAGAAGAACGACCGCATTTTGAGAAAGTAACGGGCTTGGGATAAATTCTCGAGTCAAAACGGGTGATGTCAACCACCCGACGATGTCTGACCTGCGAGGGAGCGTAAGCGATTGAACCTCCGTGCCGTAAAGACGGTTGTCGGTATGGACAAGCCTCGACTTCTTAAGTCGGGGTAGTTGACCAGCCTCCCGTTGAACCTCAATAGCAATCGACCGCCTTGATCGCTCCGAATTTGATCAGACTGCCGGCGTCGGTCGGATCGTCTTCGAGCACCATCTTGCGCACCGTCGGAATGTCGTCTTCCTCGATAAAAATTCTCCCGCTGTCGAGCTCGTCACGAATTTTTTTCCACAGCAGCCGACGCGTGGTTGTGAGGTCGCGATAGACCGCTCGATTGTAGAAGATGTTCATCGACTGCTCGGATTTGTTCTCGTCGCAGTTGAAAAACACGAATGCCTTCTTGGGATTGGTCGGCATGAAAAAATCTCCCCCTTGCAAAAAGTATGGTGATTATATAATGCCGACGATGTTCAGTCAAATTTTGATTGACTCAACGCGCAGCGATAAATACAATTGATGGAAAACGCTTGGGGTGACGACATTGTTATTGGTGATCGATATCGGCAACAGCAATATAGTGATGGGGACGTACCGAGGCAAGACGCTCGACAAGCATTGGCGCATCTCGACCGATCGACAGAAGACCGGCGACGAGTACGGAATGCTCATCAACGATCTGTTTCGATATCAAGAGGTGTCGCTCAAGGACATTCAAAACATAATCATCTCGACGGTGGTGCCGCCGCTGATCGTTCCGTTCGCGAAGATGTGCGAGCGCTATTTCAAAGTGAAGCCGCTGATCGTCGGTCCCGGGATCAAGACGGGGATCAAGCTCAATTACGAAAACCCTCGGGCGATCGGCGCGGATCGAATCGTGAACGTGGTGGGCGCGTTCGAGCAGTACGGCGGACCGTTGATCGTGGTCGACATCGGGACGGCGACGACGTTTGACGTGGTGGCGGCGAACGGAGATTTCATGGGCGGAGTGATCGCGCCGGGGATCATGGCGTCGGCTGATGCGCTGTTCAACGCGACGGCGAAGCTCCCTCGCATCGAATTGATCCCGCCCAAAAAAATTATCTGCCACAACACCGTTCAGGGCATGCAAGCGGGGATCATTTACGGTTACGTCGGGCAGATCGATACGATCGTCGAGAAGATCAAAGCGGAGTACGGCGAAGAATCGGCGTCGATGAAAGTGATCGCGACGGGCGGGCTGGCAAAAATGATCTTCAAGGAGTCGCACACGATCGATCGGATCGATCACTTCTTGACGCTGACGGGGCTGCGCGTCCTCTTCGAACGCAATCAATAATTTTGAGCACAAAAACAGGGCGGGAGTCGACCGCCCTTAAATTTTTTACAGATATCGAATCCAAACGTAGAACGTCGAGATGATTATCGACAGGATCATCATCGGGAATGCGATCTTCATGAACTCGACGAAGCTGATCGGTCGTCCGCGCTGAGCCGCCATCGACGCCACCACCACATTTGCCGACGCTCCGATCAATGTGCCGTTGCCGCCCAAGCACGCGCCCAACGCCAACGACCACCACATCGGATCGAGATTTGATAAGCCCATCTCGCCCATGTCCTTGATCAACGGGATCAGCGTCGCAACGAACGGAATGTTATCGATGAACGCCGACGCGATCGCGCTCATCCACAAGATTAGGATCGCCGTCGCGCTCACCGACCCGTTTGTGATCTTGATCGCCTCCGCCGCCAACATCTTGATCACGCCCGTCTCAACCAGCGCTCCGACCAGGACGAACAGTCCCGCGAAGAAGAATATCGCCAGCCACTCAATCTTGCTCAACACCTTTGCGATCATCGCCTCGTTGCTCGTGGCAGTGATCAACAATAACAGTCCCGCGCCCGACAATGCCGCCGTCGCCGTCTCCAAATGCAATTGACCGTGCAACACGAACATCGACAGAGTCACCGCCAACACGATCAGGCATTTCTTCAACAGTTTCGGATCGGTAATTTTCGTTTTGGGATCGATGCGCGTCACCTTGTCCTGCAACTCGCGTTGAGTCTTGAGCTCCGAACCGTAGAGGAGCAACAGCAGAATGATCGTCACGATGAAAATTACGATCGCGGGCAAGGTCAGGTTGAGTATGAAATCCATGAAGCTCAGCCCGACCGCCGACCCGATCATGATGTTGGGAGGATCGCCGATCAACGTCGCCGTCCCTCCGATATTCGACGAGAGGATTTGCGCGATCAAAAACGGTTTCACGTCAACCTTCAATTGTTGCGTGATCGAGAAGGTGATCGGCACCGTCAACAGCACCGTCGTGACGTTGTCGAGCATCGCCGAGCATACCGCCGTCAACGCCGACAGCGCCACCAACAATTTGATCGGTTGAGCGTCGACCTTCTTCGCCGCCCAAATCGCCAGGAAGTTGAACAGCCCCGTCTCGCTCGTGACGTTGACGATGATCATCATGCCCATCAGCAGCCCGAGCGTGTTGAAATCGATGTGGTGAATTGCCGTCTCCTGATCGAGTATGCCGAAGACGATCATCAACATCGCGCCGCAAATTCCAACGATCGTTCGGTGCACCTTCTCGGAGATGATCAGCGCGTACGCCGCAACGAAAATGATGACCGCCACCGTTGTAGAATCAATCATAGGTTGAACACTTCCCTCAGAACTTCTTGTCAGTGACGGTCAACGTGATTCTCTCGCCGTCGCGTTTGATCTTGAAATTATAACTCTTGACGCCGGAGTTCAGAAGTTCCATCTTGAGCGCCAAGAGTTCTCGACCGAGTTTGTCGGCAAGATCGGCGGTGAAGCCCGCTTGCGCCAACGGCTTGGGCGGCTCCCTCAACTGTTGCGCCGCTCGAATGCGTTGAGCCTCCTGTTCGGCGGCGAGCAGTTTATCCTCAATGGTCTGCTCCTCAACGTAATTTTTGACCATGTCCTTGTCGGT
>JAFUXN010000008.1 GCA_017477125.1 Selenomonadaceae bacterium | reverse complement strand
TGCTCGTGAGCGGCGCGCAATTCGGGCGGCATCTTATTCGGATCGTAGAGTTGAGCCAATGTCCACGACGGGTAGAGGGCGCGGGCGTCGAGGATCGCTTGCGCCGCTCGTCTGATCTCATGATATTGCGGCTCCGTCGGCGTCAACCACGGGAAGTTGTTATAAACGATCGTCGCAGAATATCTGTACCGACTTTCGAGCCGTCCGCAAACGGTTGACGTCCACAGCATGTGCACGCTCGACACCAAGATCGAGAAGTGAAACAGATCGGCGTCGGGGATCGTCAACACGAGATTGCTGGCGATGATCGACGGCGGCATAAATCCCATCGGTATATATTTCCGTCTCTCGCCTGAAACACTCGGCACCAAAATATATTCGGTCGTCGGCTGACGGATTTCTTGAAAGATGTGGGGCGTCGCCGCATCTTTGCGGGTGACTGCCTTTTTACTCGACAGCCTGAGTTGGCGAACAGCCTCAACCCTCTGCGCCACCGACGGCATGCTTTCGATCTCTTCAGCCGTGGCGTCGACCAGCCACAGGCAGTAACGATCCTTGCCGTTGATAAACTCCTCGGCGCCGACGAATCTGCGGATAAATTTTTCAGCCCGCGGCTCCTTTCGAAGAAACTCTTTCAGTTCGTCGGCATTGAACAGGAGATTGCCGCCGTCGGTCGGCTGACTGCCCTTTATCATTCGCGGCACGTCGCACAACGGTTTCGACCGATGCCCCACAAACACGTTGGGCGCGTCGAGGAGGTAAGCGTTGATGTTGTCGGCGAAGATCGTATCCTTCCCGTCTATTATCAATTTCCTGTAACTCATTGATTCTGCCTCCCTTGATAAGATATTATACATCAAACGACAACGTTATGGGAGATGATAACATTGACCGACGAGATGTTTATGAGAGAGGCATTGCGCGCGGCAGCCCACGCCCGAGGACGAACGTCGCCCAATCCGATGGTGGGTGCGGCGGTGGTTCGCGACGGCAAAATAATTTCGCTCGGCTGGCACCGACAAGCGGGCACGCCTCACGCCGAGGTGCACGCGCTCAACATGGCGGGCGAGCTTGCTCGCGGCGCAACCCTCTACGTCACGCTCGAACCGTGCTCGCATTACGGAAGAACGCCGCCGTGCGTGGAGGCGATCATCAAGGCGGGCGTTGGTCGAGTGGTGGCGGCGATGAGCGATCCCAATCCGTTGGTGGCGGGACGAGGTTTCGATCGATTGAGGGCGGCGGGCATCGATGTGACGGCAGGCGTGCTCGAGGACGACGCTCGACGGCTCAACGAAGTGTTCTTGAAATGGATCACGACGGGGCTGCCGTTCGTCATGCTCAAGACGGCGACGACGCTCGACGGCAAGATTGCGACGTCGACGGGTCAATCGAGATGGATCACGTCGGAATCCGCGCGGAGGCGAGTGCACGAGTGGCGCAACGAGTACGACGCGATCATGGTTGGGATCGGGACGGTGCTGGCGGACGATCCGAGCTTAACGACGCGGCTCGACATGCCTTCGCGCAATCCGATCAGGATCATCGTTGACAGCAAAGCGCGGACGCCGCTCGATGCGAACGTGGTGGCGGACGGTCAATCGAAAACGATCATAGCGGTGAGCGATCGAGCGCCGCAAAAAAATATCGACGCGTTGATCGAACGTGGCGTTGAGGTAATCGCGGCGGGTTCGGGTGAGCGCGTCGACTTGAGAATGTTGATGAAGGAGCTCGCCGCTCGAGAGATCACGTCGGTGATGGTCGAGGGCGGCGGCACGTTGAATTTCGGATTGTTGAGCGCGGGCTTGGTCGATCGGATCAATGCGTTCGTTGCGCCGAAATTGATCGGAGGACGGGCGGCGCTGACGTCGGTAGAGGGCGAAGGGTTCAGCGATCTCTCCGACGCGGTTGAGCTGATTGACGTCGAGACTGAGATGATCGGAGCCGACATTTTGATCGGCGGTCGATTGAGTTATAGGGGTCGATAAGTTTTGCGTCATTGCATTTCGTCGTCGACGGATTAAAATGAGCGTCGAAGGGAGCGATGGCAATGTTGATTTGGATATTGGTGGCGGGGACGTTCGGAATCCTCAACACGGAGATGGGCGTTATCGGAATCCTGCCGTACGTGGCGCGCGCGTTCAACGTCGACATCGTGACGGCGAGCCTGCTGATCAGTCTGTTTGCGTTGGGCGTGGGCGTCGCGGGTCCGACGATGCCGCTGCTGTGCTCAAGACTGCCGCGCAAACCGTTGATGATCTTTGTGCTTGGTCTGTTCACGATATGCAACGTGGCGTCGATATTCACGACGGAGTTCAACACGTTGTTGATGTTGAGGGTGATCCCGTCGATCTTCCACCCGGTGTATTGTGCGATGGCGTTCTCGATCGCGGCGGAGCTCGGCGGCAAGAACGCGCCTCGAGAGGTGGCGAAGATCAACATCGGCGTGAGCGCGGGCATGGTGGTCGGCGTGCCGATCAGCAATTTCCTGGCGGAGACGTTCAACTTGGAGACGGCGTTCGGGTTCTTCGCGCTGGTGACGGCGTCGGCGTTGGCGGCAACGATCGCATTCATCCCGACGTTGAAAGCGACGAAACCGTTGAGCTACGGCGCGCAGGTCGGAGTGTTGAGGCGGTCGATGGTGTGGGCGTCGATCGCGGCGGTGATCTTCCTCAACGGCTCGGTGTTCGGGTGTTTCAACTATTTGGCGGCGTACCTGTCTGACGTGACGATGGCGGCGCCGACGGTGGTATCGCTCCTGCTGTTCGTCTACGGGCTGTGCAACATCTTCGGGAGCATGATAGCGGGCGGGCTGTTGACGGTGAAGCCGATTTGGACGGTGAAGCTGTTTCCGATCGCGTTGATGATCGTGTACGTGATCCTCTACGAGGGAGGAAGCGGCGCGGTGTGGTCGATGAGCATCTTGACGGTGATCTGGGGCTTGCTCGGCGGGATCAACGCGAACATCAACCAATACTGGCTGACGCATGCGGCGCCGGAGGCTCCGGATTTTGCGAACGGATTATTTTTGACGGCGGCGAATGTGGGGACGATGTCGGCGACGGCGTTCTGCGGATTGTTCATCGATCACTTGTCGACGGCGGCGGTGATATTGGGCGGCATGGTCTACGCGGTGATCGCGTTGGGGATCGTGTGGGGGCAATGTCGAAGCCGAAAGTTTTTTTTGCATTGATTTTTGAGCGGGTCTCTGCTATTTTTATGATAACAGATTGATGGGAGTGAGTTTGATGAGCAAGTGGGCAGTGATTTACTCGTCGGTGACGGGCAACACCAAGACGGTGGCGGAGGCGATGGCGCGAGCGTCGGGCGGCGATCTGTTCAACGTCAATGACAATCCGCCGAACCTCGAGCAATATGAGATCGTGGCGTTGGGGTACTGGCTCAAGCGCGGCGGTCCCGATCCGTTGATGAAAAATTTCCTGCCGACGGTGCACAACGCTCGCGTCGTTCTGTTCGAGACGCACGGCACCGAGAACGGCAATGAGCATGCGGTTACGGCGTTCGCTCGAGCGGCGTACCTGCTTGGGGCGGGCTGTGACATCATCGGGACGTTCGATTGTCAAGGCAAGGTGAATCCCGCGTTGATCGAGCGTCGCAAGCAGGCGGGCGCCGACGATCCTCATAACAGTGTCGACAGCGTTGAGCGTTGGGAGCGGGCATCGATTCATCCCGACGAAGATGATCTGCGTCGAGCCGCCGAGTTCGTTGAGAAGGTCGAGCAGAAATTGATCCTGCGTCAGAAATATACGAGCGCCGCCCCCAGATTCAACCGTTGAAAATATTTCAGAGACCTGTCGCCCAAGCCTTGACCTCGTCGGGAGAAGTCTTGGCGAAGAAGCAGTGTCCTTCCTTCCAAGTGCCGCTCTTGGCGAGATTGGCGATGTAACTGCCGCTGGTGCCGATGTCGGAGCCGCCCGAGGTGCAGATCGGAATGACGGTCTTGCCGTTCCAATCATAGCTCTCGACAAAAGTATCGATGATGCGCGGCGCCTGGTGCCACCAGATCGGATAAGCGATCACAACCGTATCGTATTGAGCAAAGTTATCAACCTTGCCGTCGATCTCGGGACGAACGGAGTCGTCATTCATCTCGACGGTCGAACGCGACTGCTCATTGTGCCAATCGAGATCGTCAGCCGTGTAGGGAACCTTCGCCTTGATCTCGAACAGATCGGCGTTGAGCTCGTTCGCCACGTTCTCCGCCAAAGTCTTGGTGTGACCGGTGCAGGAGAAGTAGGCAACCAACGTGGTAGGCTTGGCAGCCTCCGCCGCAGGGGTTTCGGACTTGGCGGCCTCGTTGCCGCACGCGGTCAAGACCATCATCAATGCCATCAACATGGCGGTCAAAAGTTTACGCATGATGAACCTCCCGATCATTTAAGTTTGGAGTACTCGACGGGATCAACGGGCTCGCACCACTCGTTGGATTGATCGGTGCCCGCGACCTCGACGGCAAGATGTTGGAAAGCGGAGTTGGGCGATGCGCCGTGCCAGTGCTTGACGTTGGCGGGAATGTTGACGACGTCGCCGGGTTTGAGCTCGATGGGAGCCTCGCCCCAAGCCTGGTAGTAGCCGCGTCCTGCGGTGACGATCAAAATTTGTCCGCCGCCGCTCGAGGCGTGATGAATGTGCCAGTGATTGCGACAGCCGGCGTCGAAGGTGACGTTGCCGATCACGACTTGATCGAGCGAAAGCATTTTGAGGTAGCTCTGTCCGTCGAAGAACTGCGCATACTTGGTGTTGGGAGCGCCGATGTCGAACGGGCTTGCGGATTTCAATTCGTCTAAAATCATGGTTAAACCCTCCCGATGAATGATAACAGATTTAAAAATGACGGGCGACCGCTCTCGAAGCAAGCGGCTCGCCCGCTTTTTTGTTGTGCGCCACGATGATTTTATGAGCCGAAAAAATTTTTCTCCGCCTTAAATTATTTTGTTCAAAGAAGCAGGCGACCGCTCTCGAAGTAAGCGGCTCGCCCGCTTTTTTTGTGCTCTACACTAAAACTGATGGGCTGAAAAAATTTTTTTGGACGGAAGGAGAAGGGCGCGCCGCCACGCGAACAGGCGGGCGCCCCACCTTTCACCGTCTGCTCCGTCCGTTCATGATTTTAGCATCGACGGAAGGGAGCAGGGGCGAGCCGCCACGCGAGCAGGCGGGCGCCCCATCTTTAATCGCCGCCTCTTCCGTCCATTCATGCTTTAGCATCGACGGCAGGGATCGGGGGCGAGCTGCCACGCGAGCAGGCGGGCGCCCCATCTTTGCTCGTCGCCCCGTCCGCACATTCAGGGTTGAGCATCGACGGAAGGATCGGGGCGAGCCGCCACGCGTTCAGGCGGGCGCCCCATCTTTAATCGTCGCCCCTCCCGTCCGTCCATGGTTTAGCATCGACGGCAGGGATAAGGGGCGAGCCGCCACGCGAGCAGGCAGGCGCCCCATCTTTAATCGTCGCCCTTTCCGTCCGTTCATGATTTTAGCATCGACCGAAGAATAGGGGCGAGCCGCCGCGCGTACGGGCGGGCGCCCCACCTTTCACCGTCGCCTTTCGCGTCCGTTCAGGGTTGTGGATCGACGTAAAGGATCAGTGGCGAGCCGCCACGCGAGCAGGCAGGCGCCCCATCTTTAATCG
>JAFUXN010000050.1 GCA_017477125.1 Selenomonadaceae bacterium | reverse complement strand
TCGATTGCGCCGATCCAATCGTCGACGGCATTGAGCGAGCGGAACGACACCAGCCCCTCAACCACGTCGACCGCTCGCGGCACCGCCTCCGACACCACGCATGGCAGTCCGACCGCTTGCGCTTCGATGACAACGATGCCCAGCCCCTCGAAATGCGACGGCAGGAGGAAACAATCCATCGCCTGCATGAGATCGCTGACGTCCGATCGCACGCCCATGAATTTCACTCTGCTTTCGAGCCCGTGAGCGAGCACTTTGCGTTGAGCGTCGTCGAAGAACGAGCGATCCTCAACCGCGTCTCCGATCAACAGCAGTACGGCAGTGGGATCGAGCGCGGCGACGGCAATGAACACGTCGAGCAGGAAGGCATGGTTTTTTTGATAGGTGAAGCGCCCGACGTGACCGAGCACGAAATTATTTTCGAGCCCGAGCCGCCTTCGAACGTCCGATCGGATCGTCGGCGAAAATCTGAACCGCTTGCAATCGATCGCATTGTTGATGACGCTGAACGGTCGATCGACAAACAGCCAACGTCCCGCGTCGGTCGAGCACGCAAACAGATGCGTGGCGGAGATCGTCAATAAAATTTTGTTGAAGGCGATGAGCAATCGGCGGGCGACGCTGATTTTGATCTCGTAGCCGGCGTTGTGCGAGTGCATCACTCTGATCGGAATGCCGAAGAGCATGGCGGCGAACAACGGAAACACATACGAGAGCCCGTTGGCGTTGAGGACGATCGCCTTGTATTGACCGCGGGTCGAGCGCAACAGTTTGAGCCACTGCCAATAATGTTTGAGCGGGTTTCGATGGCGTGAGACGACGCCGAAAATTTTACTGCCGCTCGAAATGATCTCGTCGGCGAACATGATCTCGTGCTCGGCGGTGATGTTGACGAAGTCATAAACGACGCGCGCCCGATCCAAATGTCGAAACTGCTGTATGAGATAAGTTTCGAGCCCGCCGAGGTTCCGCGTCATGCCGATCTGCAATACTTTGATCATTTGTGTTTGAACAGCCTCCACGCAAAATGATAGGCGCCTTCGCCCAACGCCAAGCAGAGGATCGCCGCCTTGTCTCTCAACGGAGCCTCGCCGTCTGACATGATCTCTCGACGGTGCTCTTTGATGAAATCGATCATGCGTCGCCGCTCGTCGACGTAACCCTCAACACCGTCCAATTGATTGAGAGTGCTGAACCGCGCATACACCCGACGACGCATCGCCGCTCGAGCCAATGACGGATACCGCTCAACGACCTCTCGAGCCATGCCGTCTGTCATGTCGAGCAGATCAAACTTCCGCGCGGAGAACTTTGCTCGCACGATCGAAGTGCCTCTGACGAAGTAATTATATTTGCTGACGTAGCCGCACGCCACTCGCCCGCCGGCGATGAACGTCTTATAAGTCGTGGCGATGTCCTCAAACAGACGACCGACGGGATATCTGATCGCATCGAAAATTTCTCGTCGATAGAGCTTCGCCCAAGCGGAGGTGTCAACGTCGCGATGGTAGAGCATCTTTCGAATGCACTCCTCCGCCGTCAAACACTCCTCGCGCCCGTCGCCGAGAATTTTTTTGTGATCGTCGAATACCACCGTGTGACTGCTCAACGACACGTCGACGCCAAACCGATCGATCAAGCCGAGCAGATACTCAACCATATCAAGCTCAACGGAATCGTCGCTGTCGATGAACGTGATGAAGTCGCCGCGCGCCCGATCGATCCCGACATTGCGAGCGTCCGACAGCCCGCCGTTGATCTTATGAATCACTTCGATCCGATCGTCTTGTCGAGCAAAGTCATCGCACATCGCGCCCGAGCGATCCGTCGAGCCGTCGTCGACCAAAATGATCTCCAATCGCTTGTAAGTCTGACGCGTGATTGTGTCGACGCACCGCGCCAGATAATCTTCGACGTTGTAGACGGGCACGACCACGCTGATGAGCGGCTCGACCATCAACCGCGCCCCCCGAACAGTTTGCGCTTGATGAAGTCACTGCCCTTCTTGAGCCAGTTGACCTTCTCGAGCATGACCACGTCGGTTTCGACCGTCTTGAGATTTTTATCGAACAGCCACACGTCAAGCAGCCGTTCTGAAACGAATCCGAACAGCCGCAGTTTCTCATTGGGCTGAGCGTTTTTATCCATCCAACGTTCGAACTCGAAAAGGATATCGAACAGCCAGCGGCAATACTCCTCAACGAGTTGCCGCTTCATCACAAACATGTTCCAAAGGTGCAGACGCCGACGGCTCATCACCGCACGGAACGAGCGCAAGTTGTCGGGGTAGAGGCAGCTGATGATGTGCTCGATCCGATCGAGATCGCGCGGCGAGTGAGCATGCTCGTATTGCGATCGGACGGTCTCAACGTAGTAATTTCGACGGGTCGGCAAGAGAACATCAACGCCGTCGAGCAATCGTTCATAGTCGGCGCGACGAAATACCTTCTGCTTGACGAGCTCAACGCCGTCGAAAAAATTTTTGGAGCCGAAATATCGACGGTAGTGGCAGAGCCCGAGGTAGTCCGCCGATAAATTTTTCCACGCCCAATATAATCCCGTGAGCTCGCAGAACGAAGAGTTCTTATCGGAAATATTATCGCCGGAGTCGTCGCCGACGTAGCCGAGGTCGGGCTTGCCGCTCCTTCCGACGTGCAGCGGCAGATAAACATCGTCTTGAGGCATCCAATATTTTTTGTGGGTGGCGACGATGATTTTAATGTCCAAGGTCGTTCATCCTTTGATCGAATTGAAGACGTCGAGGGCGCGGCGGACGATGTCGTCCATATCATAATAACGATACTCGGCGAGACGCCCGACCGTGATCAGATTTTTGATCTGCGCCGCCTTTTGAGCGTATTGATCGAAACGCGCCTTGTTGTCGTCGGTGAAGATCGGATAGTAGGGAGTGTTGACGCCGCGCTCGTAGTCCTGAGGATACTCTTTGAGGATCGTGGTCGACGGAGTTTTGACGGGGTGAATCTTCTTGAACTCGGTGATGCGCGTGAAGTCGTAGTTGTTCGGATAGTTGACGGTCGCCGCCGGTTGATAGCTTTCGGTCTCGACGGTCTCAAATTTCATGTCGACACTGCGATAAGGGAGCGCGCCGAACTGATCGTTGAACAGATCATCGAGTTGCCCCGTGAAGATCAATTTGCCTTCGAACGGTTGATCGAGGAACAAAATTTGATCGCCGTCGACGCGCAACACATCATTGAAATCGGTGTTGAGCATGAGTTTGATCTTGTCGCGGCGGAGCATGCGATTGAACAGTTGAGTATAACCTTTGGTCGGCACCGCTTGAAATCGATCGTTGAAGTATCGATCATCGCGCCCGACGAAGACAGGCACGCGAGCGGTGACCGCGCCCTCAATGTTCTCGGGGTCGAGCCCCCACTGCTTCTGCGTGTAGTGGAGAAAAATTTTTTCGTAGACGAAATCGGCGATGAACCGCAAATCCTTGTCGGTCGACTGCTTGAGTTTTAGTATGGGCACCTTCGTATTGTAGTCGTATCGATTGAGCAGCGCCTCTTCGAGCCGTTCAGCCATCGACGGCGGGAAGACCGCATGCAACGTGTTGAGGTTGAACGGGATCGGCAGCGTTTGACCGTCGATCATCGCCAGCACCCGATGGTGATAGACGCGCCAATCGGTGAAGCGCGAGAGGTACCGCCAAACTTCTTCGTCGTCTGTGTGGAAGAGATGAGGTCCGTAGCGATGGACGAGCACGCCGTTGCCATCGATCTCGTCGAAGCAGTTGCCTCCGACGTGGAAGCGGCGTTCGATGAGCAGGACGGAATGATCATGAGCGGCGAGGCGTTCAGCCATGACGGCGCCCGCGAACCCCGCGCCGACGATTATAACATCAAACATGGTTTTACTCCTTCGATCGGTTGAGAGCGCGAGCGGCAATGTCATGACGGAAGTGCATGCCTTCGAAGTTGATCACGCCGACCGCCTTATAATTTTTTTCGACCGCCGCGCGGAGATTTTTATCGAGCGTCACCACGCCGAGCACGCGCCCGCCGCTCGTGATCAATTCTCCGTCGCGTTGAGCGGTGCCGGCATGGAAGATCAAAACACCAAGCGCCTTCGCCTTGTTGATCCCGTCGATCGCCATGCCCTTGCGATACGATTTCGGATAACCGCCCGACGCAAGGATCACGCACACCGCGCTTTCGTCGCTCCAATCGATCGTTCGACCGTCGAGAGTACCGTCGGCGCATGCGATCATCAGCTCGACGAGATCACTCTTCAAAAGCGGCAACACGACTTGCGTCTCGGGATCGCCGAATCGCGCGTTGAACTCCACAACTTTGGGCTCGCCGTTGACGATCATCAGCCCAGCGTAAAGACAACCGCGATAAGTTTTGCCTTCCTTCGACATTGCCTCAACCGTCGGCTTGAGAATCTTTTCGACCGCGGCGTTGAGAACATTTTGATCGACGATCGGAGCGGGAGCATACGAGCCCATGCCTCCGGTGTTGAGCCCCAGGTCGCCGTCGTCAACGCGCTTGTGATCCTGCGACGGGATCATCGGCACGACCGTCTTGCCGTCGGTGAACGCCAGCAGCGATGCTTCCTCGCCGTCCATGAACTCCTCGACGACGATCCGATTGCCCGCCGCGCCGAACGATTTCTGCGTCATGATCTCGTCGATGGCATTGAGCGCCTCGTCGACCGTCTGCGCGACGATCACGCCCTTGCCCGCCGCCAATCCGTCCGCCTTCACGACGATCGGCGCGCCCTCTCGACGGACGTAATCCTTCGCGGCGTCGGCGTCGGAAAAAATTTCGTAGCGCGCGGTCGGGATCGCGTACTTCTTCATCAACTGCTTGGCAAATATTTTCGAGCCCTCGAGTTGAGCGGCGGCAGCCGTCGGACCGAACGCCTTGATATCGGCGGCGATCAGATCGTCGGCAAGCCCCTCGACCAACGGAGCCTCGGGACCGATCACCACCAGTCCGATCTCATTGCGTTGAGCGAAGTCGATCACCGCCGCGTGATCCTTGACGTTGATGTTCTCAACGCACGTCGCGAGTTCGGCGATGCCGGGGTTGCCGGGCACCGCGTAAATTTTTTCGGCGAGCGGGCTCTGCGCGAGCTTCCACACCAGCGCGTGCTCGCGTCCGCCGCTCCCTATCACCATTATATTCAATTCCATCAGTCCCCAATAAAAATTTTTGAGCCGGTCGAGACATCCGATCTGCCCGAGCAATGACACAGGTTCAGCCGCTCGACGCCCAAACTCTTCAATTCGTTGAGCGTGGCATCGATCCGATCGCGGTCGGCACCCGACAGATGAATGCCTCCGATCACTTCGACCACGGGATAATTCAATCGGCTCTTGACGGTCGAAACGATGTTGAGAATGCCGACGTGCGAACAGCCGACGACCACCGTCAAGCCCCGCCGCCCTCTGATCGCCAAACAGATCTCATCGCTGAAGTCGTCGGGTTGATGCTCGTCGCCGCAGACAAATTTTGTCGGGATCGTCTCAAACGGATATTTGCGATTGAACGAACCGATCAGCCACATGCCTTCGGCGATGTCGAGCCGCGCATTGCAAACCTTCTGCCGCACGCCCCAACCGTCGAGATCATTTCGATCAAAGCCCGCGCCCCGATACTTGATCCCGTCGTCGGCGATCGAAAACTTCTCGCGCCAAAAATTTTTCCCGGTGTAAAGTAGCGGAGGCTTGACGGGCATGGAGCGATAACCGCCCGCGTGATCGTAATGCGAATGACTCAACACCACAAACTCAACCGTCGACAGCTCGACGCCGATCCGCGCGGAGTTCCTCCACGTCATTGCCGATTGCCCGCAGTCGAAGATAAATTTTGTTGTCGGCGCCTCGATCAAGAGCGACAAACCATGCTCGGCGTCGAGTTTCGGATCGCTCGACGAGTTTTCGAGCAGGACGGTGATCTCAACCATTGATCCGCTCGTTGAGATATTTGGCGATCGCCGTGTCGTAATCGGCGGTGTGAGCGAACGCCTCTTGCGCGAGTTTCATTCTGAAGTCAAAGGTCGTGCTGCCGTCGGTCTCGATCATCGACGCCACTTCATCATATCGCTCGGGATTGACCACCACCGTGACGAATTTGAAATTCTTGGCGGCGGCACGAATCATCGCGGGACCTCCGATGTCGATGTTCTCAATCGCGTCGGCGAGCTCGACGTCGGGCTTGGCGATCGTCTGCTTGAACGGATACAAATTGACCACCACCAGATCGATCGGCGTGATGTGATGTTCGCGCATCTGCTCGACGTGAAGTTGGTTGTCGCGAACGGCGAGAATGCCGCCGTGAATGAACGGGTTGAGAGTTTTAACGCGCCCGTCCATGATCTCGGGGAAGCCGGTGACGTCGCTGACGTAGGTGACGGGAATGCCCGCCGCCTTGAGCGCCTTCATCGTGCCGCCGGTGCTGACGATCTCGACGCCCGCCGCGCTGATCTTCTTTGCAAACTCGATCAGATTGGTTTTATCCGACACGCTTATCAATGCGCGATTAATTTTATCCATGCTGTTGTGTTCTCCTCTTATAAAATTTTTACGCGGCGACCCTCGATGGACAGTCGCCCTTGAGCGTACAATTGGATCGCCAACGGATAGATGATGTGCTCCTGCTCGAGCACGCGCGCCGCCAACGATTCTTCGTCATCGTCCTCCCAAACCTTGACCGCCGCCTGCAAGATGATCGGTCCGCTGTCGGTGCCCTCGTCGACGAAGTGAACCGTGCAACCGCTCACCTTCACGCCGTACGCCAGCACGTCGCGATGAGCATGCGCGCCCGGGAACGACGGCAGCAGCGACGGATGGATATTCATGATCCGATCCTTGTACGCGCGAACGAACGTCGGGCTCAAGATTCTCATGAAGCCGGCAAGGATCACCAGCTCGACCTCCGCCGCCCGCAACTCATTTAAAATTTTTGCCTCGAACGACAGCTGATCTTCAAACGATTTCCGATCGATGCAGAGATTTTTGATCCCCGCGCGCGCCGCTCGCTCGAGCGCCATGACATTGGGCTTATCGGTCAACACGATCGCTATTTGAGCGTCGAGCTTGCCGTCGGCGATCGCGTCTATTATCGATTGCAAGTCGGTGCCGCGCCCCGAGCACAGCACGCCGAGTTTCAGTTTGGTATTCATCTCAATCCCTCCGCTCAATACAAATTTCATCGCGCCGATCAAATTCCCGCAAAAATGTCGTGTCGATCACGATCGGCGGCAAGTAATCCTGCTCCGCCGACAGCTCAATCACCTTCTCGAAACCGAAGCCCCAAATGAACGTCGGCCGATAGCTCCCAAAGTAAAACGCATAGAACGCAATCGAATAAGCGGCGTACAATGCGGCGACGACCTTCAAAAAAATTTTCCTCCGTCGCGCGTCGAAGAGATTGACGACCGTCGCCAGCCCGCTCACGACGAAGAACATGCCCGCGAACATGATGCCGTTCATCTTATTGGTGTTTGCGGGATCGGGACGCTCGCTCGCGCCGCTGAGGAACGCGCCGACGATCAGCATCGACAGGAACCACATCACGATCAAACTCAAGCCGTCGAATTTTTTATCGCGAATGCTCCCGACCATGATCGCTCCGCAATTGACCAGCCCGATCAACCCCAACGGCGCCGACATCGGATAGAACGTCCAAAAGTTTTTGAGCGTGTTGTAATCGATCTGATCGAACGCGAAGCACGATTTGAACACCAGCCAAATGTGTTGAGGCACGCCCGTCAGCGAAAACTCTCCGCTCCGATAACTCGGCAGTCGATTGAATGTGATCGATCCGATCTGAAGTGTGTCGGCGCCGACGGCATTGACGGCGTGGAAGATCAGCAGCGGCGCGGCGATCAATCCGATCGGGATCGCAAACGCGACGATCGATCTTCTCTCAATTCGACGGACGATGCTCAAATAGATCAGCGTCATCGACAGGAAGATCGGCATGACCGCATGCGAGATCGCATAGGTGTAGAGCACGAGCCCGCCCGCCATGCCGCTTGCGATGAACAGCGTCGTCCTTCGCTCGTCGACGGCGCGGATCAACATGTATAAGAACATGGTCGAGACGCCGAGCAGCAGATTGCAATCGAGTCCGAAGCGCGCGGACATGTGGCAGTAGGGCGCGACGGCGTAGAGGATCGCGAACATCAATTGAGCGCGCTCACTCGAGACGCCGCATCGATCGTTCCAAACGCGCCCGACGATCTTCATGCCGAACACTCCGAGCAGGATCGAGCCGATCAGCGCGGGCAGTCGAACGGTGACATCGCTGAACCCGAACGCCCAAACGAACGCCGCGCACGCGTAAGTATAGAGCGCGCTTTGACCGCCGCCGTAGTTGATGAAGTAGACGGGGAAGCTCCAACCGTAGCGGTCGGTACCGTAATTGACGATGCTCCACGCGTCGATCGCCGAACCGATCTCGTCGACCTGCATGCCGTCGGGGATCGAGCCGAAACAAATGCATCGGATCGCGATCGCCGACAACAGGACGAGGCGCGCATCAATCAAAGTCGATGCCCTTGATGCGAACGCGTTGAGCTCCCTCCGCGCGGATCACTCGCCCGATCGTGAACACGTCTTCGCCGCGGCTGTTGAGGTTCTCGACGATCCTCTCAACGTCGTTCGCCGCCGCGATCAAAATCATTCCGATCCCGCAATTGAACGTCCTGAACATCTCATGCCAATCGACATTGCCCCAACGTTGGAGCAGCCTGAAGATCGTCGGCACCGTCCAAGCGCCGGCATCGATCTCAACGGCAAGGTCGTCGGGCAACGCGCGCGGAATGTTATCGTAGAAGCCGCCGCCAGTCACGTGCACCATGCCATGCAGATTGAATTTCCTGATCAACGGCAGACAACTCTTGACGTAAAGTCTCGTCGGCGTCAATAACTCTTCGCCGATCCGTTTGTTGAAGTCGTAGATGAACTCGTTGCCGGTCATGCCGCGGAGCTCAAAGATGATCTTGCGCACGAGCGAGAAGCCGTTGGAATGCAAGCCGCTCGACGGCAACCCCAACAGCACATCGCCTTCGCGAACCCGATCGGCTGTGATCAGATCGGACTTGTCGACGATGCCGACCGCAAAGCCCGCCAGATCATATTCGCCGTTCGGATAAAATCCCGACATCTCTGCCGTCTCGCCGCCGATCAACGCGCAATTGCATTCCTTGCACGCGCGCGCCACGCCCCCGACGATCGACGCCACTTGATTGGGCTCGAGCTTACCGACCGCAAGATAATCCAAAAAAAAGAGAGGCTCAGCCCCTTGAACAAGAATATCGTTGACGCACATCGCCACGCAATCCTGCCCGATGGTGTCGTGCTTGCCGAGGAGGAAGGCGATTTTGAGTTTGGTGCCGACGCCGTCAGTGCCGCTCACCAGGACGGGCTCACGATATTTTAGAGTGTCAAGGGCAAAAAGTCCGCCGAAGCCGCCGAGGTCGCCGAGGACTTCGGGGCGATAAGTGGCGCGGACGCTGTCCTTGATAAGTCGAACCGACTCGTTGCCGGCATCGATGTCGACACCCGAGTCTTTGTATGTCAGTTGTTCGCTCAAATAAATTCTCTCCGCTCAAATAATTTTTCGTTCGAGCATAGAAAGGGGGGCGAGCCGCATCGCCGGCGGGCGCCCCCTCCTTCCGTGCCAAAATATCTTCGCCGAGGAAACTCGAGAACTCCGATCAGAGGGTCAAGCGGCGCAAAATCTCCTGATATGCCTCTTCGGGGCTGCCGAGGTCATGACGGAACACGTCTTTATCGAGACGCTGTTTGGTGTCCTTGTCCCAGAAGCGGCAGTTGTCGGGCGAAATCTCATCGCCGAGGATCACATTGCCCTTGCCGTCGCGACCATACTCGGTTTTGAAGTCGATGATGTCAACGTTCTTGGCGCCGAGCACTTCTTTGAGGATCGCATTGATCGAGAAAGCAATGTGCTCGATCTGATTGAGTTCGGTCAGCGTCGCAATGCCGAGCGCGATCGCATGGTAGCGGTTGATGAGCGGATCGTTGAGCTCATCGCATTTGAAGTAGAACTCGACGATCGGCATCGACAGCGGCGTGCCCTCCTCCTTGCCGAAGCGCGCGGCGAGCGAACCTGCGAACACGTTGCGCACGACCACCTCGAGCGGGATCATCTCGAGCTTCTTGACGAGCATATCACGAGCGTCGGGCGTGCCGATGTAATGATTCGCGACGCCGCGATCCTTGAGCAGTTTGAAGAAGTAGGTGCTGATCTTGTTGTTGATGATGCCCTTGTCCTGAATGGTACCCTTCTTCTCGCCGTTGCGCGCGGTCGCCTCGTCTTTGAAGTACATGATGACCTGAGCCGGATCGTGCGTCGCGTAAATGATCTTCGCCTTGCCCTCGTGAATCTTGTTGGTTCTCTCTTCCATCACCTTACACCTCGCTAATAGATTTATGGTTGATTGTTGTGATCAATTGTATAGTAATGTTGCCGACAATGCAACGCTTAAATTTTTCCTTGGACGGCTTGATCCTTGCGCTCGATCTCTGCCGCCATCTTCTCCCGATAGTCTAGCAGTTTTCGTTTGATCGATTGATTGCTGATCGCGAAGATTTCTATCGCAAACAGCGCGGCGTTCTTGGCTCCGTTGACCGCCATGGTCGCGACGGGAATGCCGGGCGGCATCTGCACGGTCGAGAGCAACGAATCGAATCCTCTGAAGGGCTCTGAACTGATCGGCACCCCGATCACCGGCGCGGTGGTGTAGGAGGCGATCACTCCCGCGAGATGTGCCGCCATGCCCGCGCCCGCGATGAACACGTCCGCGCCCTCCCGTCGAGCTTGATGAACGAAATGCCTCAAGCGATCGGGCGTGCGATGCGCCGACGCCACCGTTACCTCTGCCTCAACGCCGAACTCCTTGAGCAGATCAACGGCGGGTTTCATCAACGGAAAATCCGAGTCGCTGCCCATTACGATTGCTGCCTTCAATGCGATCCCTCCTGTCGATCCAATTATAAATCACGTTTTGGTCAAAGGCAATCAAAAAAATTTTTTCAGTCGAAGAAGTAGCCGCCGTTCTTCTCGAGCGCCGCAACATACTCCCTGACCGCGTCGTTGAGCTCGGTGAAACCTCCGTCGTAGCCGGCGTTGAGCAACTTCGTTTCGTCCGCTTGAGTGTAGTTCTGATATTTGCCCTTGAGAATCTCGGGGAACTCAATATATTCGATCTCGCCGAAGCCCATCGCATTGATCACCGCGCGCGCCGCCTCATTATAAGTACGCGCTTGACCCGTCCCGCAATTGTAAATGCCGTTGGGCGCGTCGGCATGGTCGAGGAACCAAAGGCAGACCTTCACCACATCGTTGACGTAAACAAAATCGCGGCGCTGCTCGCCGTCGGCAACACCGTCGATGCCCTTGAACAACTTGATCCGACCGTCCGCGCGGAGCTGATTGAACATGTGATAGAAGACCGACGCCATCTTATCTTTGTGAGCCTCTTGAGGACCGTAGACGTTGAAGAACCGCAGCCCGACCACTCGAGTACTAATCTGCAATCGACGGACGTATCGATCGAACATCAACTTTGAAAAGGCGTAAGGGTTGAGCGCGTCCTCGCACTCGAACGATTCTCGAAAACCATTGCGCCCCATCCCGTAGGTTGATGCCGACGACGCATAGATCAACGGCACGTCATTGTCCCGACAGAATTTGAGCACCGCCTTCGAGCAATCGTAGTTGTTCGCCATCATGAAATCAACGTCATATTCCATGGTGTCCGAACACGCGCCCATGTGGATTATCGCATCGACCTTGCGATCAAAATCGTCGTCGAGCGATCCGAAGAAGCGCTCCTTCGTCCAAACGTCGGCACACGCCAGCCCGATCAGATTTTTGTACTTGGCGCCCTTGCCGAGGTTGTCGACGATCAGAATGTCATCGATGTCCCGAGCGTTGAGCGCCTTGACGATGTTCGAGCCGATGAAACCCGCGCCGCCCGTCACTATGATCATTGCAATTCCTCCAATCGATCCAAAAGTTCATCGCGGCTGACCGCGTAGGTGCCGACCTTCGCCACCACGATCCCCGCCGCCACGTTCGCCAGGTACGCCGCCTCGAACGGCTTGAGCCCGCCCGCGAGCGCCAGTGCGAACACCGCGATCACCGTGTCGCCCGCGCCCGAGACGTCGAACACCTCTTGAGCCTTCGCCTTGATGTGATCGGTTCGCTCGTCGACGACCAACGTCATGCCGTGTTCGGAACGAGTGACCAACAGCCCGTCGAGATCATAATCGGCGATCGTCTTGCGCGCGTATGATTCGATCTCATCGCCGACATTTCTGATCGGACGGTTGAGCATCGAACGGAACTCTTTGAAGTTGGGCGTGACGAAACTCGCGCCGCGATACCGCTCCCACTGATCGGATTTCGGATCGACGAGCGCGATCACGTTTCGATCGCGACACATCTTGATCAGCTTGCGGCAAACGTGCTCGGTGCAGACGCCCTTGCCGTAATCGGAAATGATCACCGCGCCTGCGTGGTCGAGGTTGGCTTTGACGTTGGCGAGCAGTTGATCGTAATCGTCGGGCTCGACGGGCGAGGCGTCTTCGAAGTCGAGACGGAGCATCTGTTGATGACCGCCGATGATTCTGATCTTGGTGGTGGTGGGGTGAGCGGTGTGCACGAGATCAAAGTAATCGATGCCGCGCGCGAGCAGTTTCTCGATCAACGATTCGCCGTGATGGTCGTCGCCGACGAATCCGATGATGGAAGTGTCGGCACCGAGCAACGCGAGGTTGTGAGCGACGTTGGCGGCGCCGCCGAGCTGATCCTTGGTCTTGAGGACGTGGGTGATGGGGACGGGCGCCTCGGGCGAGATGCGAGTGACTTCGCCGAAGTAATACTTATCGAGCATGACGTCGCCGACGACGAGCACCTTGCATTGATTTACGTGTTCGACGAGAAAATTTTTGAGTTGGGCACTCAGTTCTTCGGTCATAGGCTCACCTCCACGGTCGTAATGGTTTTATGTAAAAAATACGGGCGCCCGCCTCCCGATGCCGGCGGCTCGCCCTTGTCCATGCCGTCGACGATATGAACGGGCGTTAAAGATTTTGGAGCGACGGAGAAATACGGGCGCCCGCCTCCCACGCGGGGCGGCTCGCCCTTTCATCTAGTAGAGGCTAAAATTTTTTGAGCCGGGGATATGGCGTCGTCCGCCCCGCGATACGGCGGCGACGCCTTCTTTCATACCTCGCTCCTCGATCGAAGCGCAACGGCGGAGGTTTGGCGGCGAAAGACGGGGCGACCGCCTCCCGATGCCGGCGGCTCGCCCTTCTCAATGGTCGACGACATGATTGGGGCTAAAAAATTTTTTGAGCGACGGAAGGGCAGCGTCCGCCACGCGGGCAGGCGGCGACGCCTTATTTCATACCCTGCCATTCGATTGTAGCGCAACTGTTGAGGGTTAATGGACAAATACGGGCGACCGCCTTCCGATGCCGGCGGCTCGCCCTTCACCGGTCAACGACATGATCGGATAAAAAATTTTTTGATCGGAGGAAGGGCGGCGTCCGCCCCGCGAACCGGCGGCGACGCCTTCTTTCATTCCCCGCTGCCCGATCGGAGCGCAACGGTTGATGTTTGACGGATAAATACGGGCGACGACATGAGCAAGGCTAAAAAATTTTTGATCGGAGGAAGGGCGGCGTCCGCCACACGTTCAGGCGCCGACGCCTCTTTTACATTACGTTGAGATTAAAACTTCTCGCGATGGATCTTTTCGACCTTCAACTTATCGAGCTCATGAGCTTTCGGCGTATGTTCCATCTCGCCGATCGACAGGATCGCTTGACACTGACAGTTCGACGGGAAGTCCAAAAACTCTCTCAAGAACTCCTCACTCGCGCGACCATCCTCCGCCTCGCGCAGTCGAACCTGCACCCAACAACTCCCAAGCCCGAGCTCCGTCGCCATCAGATGCATGCCCATCATCGCAACCGACGCGTCCTCAACCCACATGTCGGACTTCTCGATGTCGCCAAGCACCACGATCGCCGCCGACGCTCCCGCCAACATCTTCGCCGCGCCGACCCGGCAATGCGACATCTTTTCGAGCGTCGCCTTGTCCTCGACCACGATGAACTCGAGCGGATATTTCGAATGCCCCGACGGCGCCAGCAGTCCCGCGCGGAGGATCGTCTCGAGCTTCTCAGGCTTGATCGAGCCTTCGGCGTATTTGCGCACGCTCCGACGAGCCAACATCAGTTCTAACAGGCTTTTCATGTCTATCACTCCTAACACAATCTGCATCGATTGTATCAAGAAAGCGCTCGACAATCAAGCCCGCAACCGCCGCCCTAAAAAAATTTGACTTCAAACTCTCGACGGATATATAATGAAGTGAAAAAAAAAACGCACAATGCATAACAGAGGCGTGAGTCAGGAGGGTTTTTGTGGAGTATACGATTCGGGACATGATTGAGAGACATGGACGGCGTCTAGATCAAACAGATTACGTTGACGCATCTTCCGAGATGTTGGATTTTCGACTGTTCTCCAGCGATCACTACGATTGGCACGGCGATAAGTTGCGGTTCAAGGAAAGCGCCGACGTCATGGATTTTGATCAAGCGGTGAAGGCATTTCCGGCGTTGGCAGCGGTGAAATACAAGAGTCGACAGAAATTCCCCTACTTCACGGACAACCTTGATCTGCTCGTCGAGGCGCTCAACAACGGCGAGACTGTTGCGGTCGAGGGCGGTCCCTGCCTTTTCGGGGCACACGAGGTGCGCGTGTTCGTTCATACCGATGACGGCAAAACTCATGAGTTCGATTACGCCAATGGGAAAATCTATTTGAACGACTGCTTTTCGGACGACGACACTCTGGCTCAATTCGTGTTGCGCAACGGGGAGCACGTCACGGGGATCAACTTTAAGCAGTACAAGGAGCAGTTGACCTCTCAAGAGTATCTGCAACTGCGCTATCCGTTTGAACTGGCGTCGGCGATCGGCGGACCGTTGGTGATCCCGTTGCCCGATATGTCCTACAGAAAATATCTCGTCGCGACCTTGGAGACTGTATCGAGCGAGATCAGAACGAAGGCGTTGGCGGACTTCGACGAGATTTTGTCGAATGTCGATCGATTTTATTTAAACGAGATCGACGAGCTCCAAAGGCATTTTCGGATCAAAGAGTTTGCCTGCCTTCACCTCGGTACTCCCGATTGGCTCAACATCTGGTACGAAAAACGCGCTCGGTACGTCGAAAAACAAAAATCCCTCAAGAAATTGACGAGACGAGCGGAGCACTTGGAATCGGTCAAGGATTACGTCTCCATGCCCGCGCTCCCGTTCTATCTGTTTGACTCGAAATATATTCTCGAAGTGAACAGCGTTGAGGAAACGGACTCCTATCGGAAATGCAAAAGGCAACACAAGAGCGCATTCAAGCTCGGGTGCATACTCCTGCCCGAATTACTCGGCAAGAATAACACGGACATAGTTTACGATGCGCCGCTCGAGTTTAAAAATTACGGTGTCTACGAAAAAGTTGTGTAGAGGAATCAATTCGAGATGTTAAAGATTGGTGACATGGGAAAGAACTTCAACGCGTACGTCTCATCTCAAACTCCCAAGAGACTTGATCTCGTCGTGTTGCTCGTCGTGGTGGCGCTCGTCGGTTTTTGGTGGACGTATTACATTCCTCTGTCCGAGACAAGCACATACACCGACGATATAGAGTTCGGATATGCCGCGAAGCAAGACGCGCAAGGCAATTATTACGTCGTCGATTCGGGACACAATCGGCTGATCTGTTTCGACGAAAACGCAAACATAAACTATCTGCTGAGCGACGTTTCGGACGGCGAGAGCAGCGAACTGTACATTGACGATATTGCGGTCGACAACGGTTTGACATATATCAGTGCCTCCGAATGGGACGGTCTGCTGATATCGAAGGAAGTAATATTGGTATTCGACAAAGAACGCTACGTGGAAACGATTGTCTCGAGAGATTACAGTGACTCTGCGATAAACAAGCATCGTTTCTACGGTATAACGGTGCGCGACAATGTCCTTCGTTACGTCGAGACGGCAAAAACAGCACTCGTTATTCACAGCGTCGACCTGGAGACCGATGAAGATCAAATGTCGCGGATCGATTACCGCAACGCTTTTAATGCCGTGAGCGATTGCGTGTTTCACGGCGACACCCTTTATGTCATGGATAAGTCGGGAACCATTATTGCGCTCGACAACGGTAAGATTGAGCCAGTGTATTCTACGAAGTGGCAGAACGAGACGACGCGAATCCCTTATCGCATGGCAATCTCGAGCGACGGCAAAATTTATTTCACCGACATTCGCGGCAGAGCGATAGTTCGGGTCGATGTCGCCTCCAAGAGTACTGCAAACGTATTCGAGCAAACGGATTCACTGACGGTGAATCTTACGCACTCCGACGACGGATTTCTGCTCGTCGATCAAGAGGGCGTGCAGGTGGTTTCCGACGAGGGCACCAAAACTTTTCTCACTCTGAACGAAAACGATCAGCAAATCATCTTCAAAGCGATATACGCCGTCGCGACAATGATTTTGAGCATGTTATTGCTGTTGGCGGCTTATCGAATATATGTCATCGTTTCAAATAACAAACCGTCGCCCACAAAACTGATCGCGTTGGCGATGCTCGCCGTCGTGTTCACGGTCTCGGCAGTCACTTGCAAAATGCAGATCGATCAGTTCAGCGATACCTACCTTCACGAGATCATGGCTAAGCTCGAAAACTCCGCGTATGTCCTCTTGAATCATATACCGCTCGACGCGCTTGAGAAGATAAACAACGCGGAGGATTTCAACGGCAACGATTATGAGCAACTTTGTCTGGCGATGGAAAAATCGTTCCCGATGAACGTTGATATGAATCGTCAAGTGTACTGCAACATTCTGCGCTTCGACGGCGACACCGCTTATTCGATTGCCTGGCTCGACCGTTCAATAGGTGTGTATTTCCCTCTGTCCGATCCCGACGAGGTCGAAGAGGTGAGACGATTATACCTGGGAACTGACGCGCCGAATATGATTTGGAATTTGGGAGTATCGGATGCCTCGGGAAGTTACATCTCGCTTAAGGTACCGATCTACTCCAACGGCAGCGTCAAAGGCGTAATATCATTGGGCACCGATGCCTCGTTCATACAATCGATCATCATAGATACGGCTCTGAAGATATTCTTCTCGACGATAGTCATTTTGATGCTGGTTTGGATTGGGATTGCCGAAGCGGTTGCGTGGTTCGAGGGCAAACAAATATTCGACAAGGCGCTCGAGCACGGAAAACTAAACGCCCTGCCGAGTCATTTCATTCGACTGCTGATATTTACGATCTTCATCTGCATCAACCTGACCTCCACGTTCCTGCCGGTATGGATCATTCACAACAGCGGAGCATTTGAAGGCGCGGAATTGGAATTTATGGCGTCGCTCCCGTTCACCGTCAACATCTTCGTGATGGGGCTGATGTCTCTGCTCACGCCGACGCTCATAAAGCATTTGGGCTTGGATCACCTTCTGATAATCAGTTCGATCGCCGCACTCTACGGCAACCTCATCATGTTTTTGATACCGGGCTCGTATCCGATCATTTTCTTCGGGCTGATAATGGACGGTATAGGCGTCGGGCTCATCACGAACGCGACCTATGTTTTGTTAACTTACATCAGAGATGAGGACGATCGGCAACGCGGCTTCAACGTCTACAACATTGCCTCGTTGACGGGCAGCAATTTCGGAATGATGTTGGGCTCGGTACTCGCGGTGCTTCTCAGTCAACGCACGACGTTCTTGGTCGTCGCGCTGATCTGGTTGTCGCTGATGGTGATGAGCAACGTCATCTTGTATCAACTGAAAAACTTACTCGAGTCGGGCAGCGAAGATGATGAGGATTGTTCTGCGGGCGGAAGTTCGCTCCGTCGGTTCCTCGTCAACAAACCCGTGATGAGCTTTATCGTCCTGATCCAAAATACGTACATTCTGTTCAACGGCTTCATATTCTTCTTCGTGCCGATGTTCTGCGAGAATCACGGCTACAATGAGATCATCGTCTCGATCCTGATGATGCTTTACTCCGAGGCGGCGGTGCTGTCGGACGAGCATTTATCTGAGCGCATGGAGAAGTTGAAAGGGCATAAGGGCATGTATGCGGCTTACTTCCTGAACGTGGCGGCGGTTTTGATCTTCGCGCTGATGAATAATCTTGCAGGCGTGATCGTTGCGATGTCGATCATGGGGATTGCCGCCGGCTTCGGCAAACCTTTACAGCAAACTTGGTTCCTCAAACAGAAGCAGGTTCGGCAGTACGGTGAGGACAAAGCGATGGGCGTTTACAACTTCACTGAGAATATCGGCGAGTCGTTTGGACCGATGGTGTTCTCAAAAATGATGGTTACGGAGCCGATCATTGCGTCGGTGTCTGCATTTTGCGCCGCAGTTGCCGCGTCGGGCGCATGTCACATGCTCTTGAATAAGAAGGAGCTCTCCGCCGACGACGCCGTTGAAGAAGGTGATGCATGATGCAAGAGTCTCTGTTGGCTGTAATCTCGACCATCAACGCTTACATGTTCGACTACATTTTGATATTCCTGCTCGTTTCGGTGGGGCTGTGGTACTCATTCCAAACGAGATTCGTACAGGTGCGCTGCTTTTTCGAGGGCGTGCGCAATATACTTCGAGGCATGTCCTTCAGCGGAGAGAAACAAGCGGTCGGCATAACCTCGTTTCGAGCCTTCCTGAATGCCGTCGGAGCACAAGTCGGCACCGGCAATATCGTGGGAGCGTCGGGCGCGATCTTGATCGGAGGACCGGGCGCCATATTTTGGATGTGGGTCATTGCCTTCTTGGGCATGGCGACGATGTACGCCGAGACCGTTTGCGCTTTGAGCACTCGAAAGGTTGACGCGGACGGCACCGTGCGCGGCGGTCCGGTGTATTACATTCTCGAGGCGTTCAAAGGTCGATCGGGAAAATTTTTGGCGGCTCTGTTTGCGGCATCGACCATAGTGAGCGCCGGCTTATCGAATTTCATGGTGCAATCAAATTCGCTTGCGTCGACCTTAAACGTCACATTCGGCATCTCGAATTGGGTTACGGGCTTCTTCTTGACGGTGGTGTGCGGTTTCATACTCAAAGGCAGCATCGATCGAATGTCCGCCTTCACAGAAAAACTCGTGCCGATAATGTCTTACCTGTTTATCGGAGGAGCGGTCGCCGTGCTCATTGCCCGCATTCAGTATGTCCCCGACGCGCTCTATATGATTTTTTACTACGCGTTTGAGCCGCAAGCGATCATCGGCGGCAGTTTCGGCGAGGCTCTAAAGATTGCCGTCAGCCAAGGTGCCAAGAGAGGATTATTTTCCAATGAAGCCGGCAAGGGCTCAATCCCCCATGCGCATGTTCAAGCCAACGTCAGAAATCCGCATGCGCAGGGTGTGGTTGCCATGCTCGGGGTGTTCTTCGACACGTTTGTTGTTCTAACGTTGAATGCGCTCGTGATCATTTCGACCATGTACACTGCCGACGGTCTCTTGGCGAACGGCTATAAAGGAGATGTCACCGATACAATCAATGCCGCGAATCTGGCTCAAACGGCTTTCGGCTCGGTTTTGGATCCGAATGCCTTTGACGGGTTCGGCGCTCAATTCGTTGCATTGTGTCTGTGTCTGTTTGCGTTATCGACAATCCTGGTCACATATACGTTCGGCAAGATGAATATCGTCTACCTTTTCGGCGACAAAGCTGACCGCGCCTACTTCATCTTGATATTGCTATTCATCTTCGCGGGAACATTGGGCGACAGTGCGCTCGTGTGGGAGGTAAACGATTTGTCCAACGGTTTTATGGTTTTCCCGAATGTGTTCGCGCTGATTGTTTTAACCGACAGAGTAAAAAGCGCCTGCAGAGGGCTTAAAAAAGTATCGCTCTTAAAAAGGAAGGAAGTACGATGAAAAAATTTTTGATGCCGATGTTGACAACGGCGCTGATGGTGGGCGCAGGCTCTACGACGTTTGCGGCGGCGGCGAATCCGTTCAGCGATGTTCCGCGCGGACATTGGGCTTATGATGCGGTCACGCAACTTGCGGCGGACGGGATCATCGAAGGCTACGGCGATGGGACGTTCCTCGGCAATCGAAACATCACTCGATACGAGATGGCGCAGATGGTCGCGAAGGCTCTCGCTCGAAATCCGCAAGGGACTGATCGGGCGGCGGTTGATCGATTGGCGGCGGAGTTCGCCGACGAGTTGAGCAATCTGGGCGTGCGCGTTTCGGAGCTGGAGAAGTACGCCGACAAGGTCACTTGGAACGGCAAGATCGAATACGAATACGACAACATTCGCACTGATCCCGATCGAACGGGGCACAAGGATAAGACCACCAACAACGGCTACATCTTCCGTTTCGAGCCGAGCGCGGAAGTGAATGATCATTGGACGCTGCACGCGCGCATTGATTCTTACGTCGCCATGAAGGATAATTCTTCCGAGGACTTCAATCTGGTTCGCGGTTGGGCTGAAGGCAACTATAAAAATTTCAACGTCAAGATCGGCAAGCAGGAGTTCTGGACAAACGAGTCGAGCCTGGTTTGGGACACGGATTTTTCGGGCGTCATCGTGGGGATCGGCGACAAATTTAAAACGACGCTGTTGGCGGGACGTCTCAACGGAGAGGTCGGCGGCGGCATTCACGGCATACTCGACAGCGATGATGATCCCTCGAGCATTCAAGGCATCAATCTGCAATACAATGCCGAGCGCGGGCTGTACGGCGGCGCGGGCTGGTATCGCGTTGAGGACGATGATTTGAAGACCGTTCATTACTCCAAAGGCGGTCGCGAGGATACCGCCAACATTTGGACGGTCAACGCGGGTTACAGATTCGGCAGCAAGTTTAATCTGTGGGGCGCGTACGCCGACAACACCAAAGCAGACTATGAAAAAAATTCTTGGCAGGTTCAGCTCGATTGGGGCAATTACGTCAGCGAGTTGGGAATTGCGAAAGGCGATTGGGGATTTTGGACGGGATATCGGCGCTACGGAACAAATACGTCCTTCTCGCCTCTCGAAGACGACGTAATGAAGGGCACCAAGGGCTGGTTTGTCGGCGGCGCTTATGCGCCTTTAGACAACATCGGCATCATGGTCAAGTACTTCAACGGCGATTTCGTGACCGACGGAGGAGACGCGGAGAAATTTATGACGCTCGTCGAGCTGTTCTATTGAAGTCGGATCAAGAAAGTGTTTGACAATCAAGCCGTCGAGTGATAAATTCATCTGCAATGGTAAGGATGTTTTGTTTCGATCAAGGAAGGTGAATGCTATGCCTACTGTCAATCAAATGCTCGGCGGCACCTATTCGCTCTACAAGTCGGCTTACGCCAACGGCTCGTTGTTCAGCAATAACAACAGTCTGCTCGGCTCGACGACGAGTTACGGCAACAAAACTCAAAACTCGATCGCATCGCTGTGGAGCAATTACGGCTCATTCAATTCAAATGCATCGACGGCGTTGTCGGGGTTGAGCGCGATCAGCGGCAATGTCAGCGCGCTGGTGTCGAGCTACGATTCAACAAAGAACACTTTCTACAACGAGTTCGACGACACGATGAGTGAGCTCTCGACCGCCGCCGCCAACATCAAGGATTACAATTTCGATCTGCGTCAGTACGACGACAACGGCGAACAGATTCCGCTCATCACGACGAACACGACCGTCGGCGAAGACGGCACGACGACCACCACCACGACGCACACCAAGGAACTCGACGAAGCGATCAAAGCGGTCACGGACTTCACCAAGAAGTATAACAATGCGATTGATTTCTTCGCGAACAACGATGACGTGTCGAAGCGCGTGGGGCGCATGCAGACGATGTTCGCAGACACGACGTATCGCAAAGCGAATTACGAATCGATCGGGCTCAACGTCGGGTCGGACGGCAGGATCACAGTCGACGAAGAGAAGCTGGCGAATGCGATCGCAAACGATCCCAATAAAGTTTCGAGCGTGCTCGGGCGCGACGGGTTGAGCGGTAAGGCTGAATCGCATGTGTCGACGGCTAATTCACAGAGATCGTTGCTGTTCCCTTCGGCGCAGACGTTGATCGGTAAAGACTTGGCGTCGGCGTCGCTCTACACCGGCAGCGCGTTCCGCTCGATGTCGGCTTACTCGAGCGTTGGCAATTTGATCAACATGATGTTCTGAACAAAAATTTTTCCCGTCGACGGGAGCCGCTCATGTGTGGGCGGCTTTTTTGTACTCTGATCCCGCCCGCCCACCCATGA
>JAFUXN010000049.1 GCA_017477125.1 Selenomonadaceae bacterium | reverse complement strand
CGTTTCAACGGTTGTATGCGGCTAAAATATTTTAGGAGTTCGGCGAAAAAAAACGGGCGCCCGCCTCCTGCTCGGGGCGGCTCGCCCTTTTCAGGTTCATCGTTTAAACGGTTGAAGGCGGCTAAAATATTTTAGGAGTACGACAAAAAAAAATGGGCGCCCGCCTCCCGATGGGGCGGCGCGCCCTTTCCATGTTCCTCTGCTCAACGTTTGAAGGCTGATAAAATATTTTAGGAGTACGGCGAAAAAATAGGGCGACCGCCTCCCGCTCGGGGCGGCTCGCCCTTACCCTGTTCATCGTTTCAACGGTTGAAGACGGCTAAACAGTTGAGGGGCGAAGAAAAAGTCGGGCGCGCGCCTCCGCTCGCGGCGGCTCGTCCTTTCCAGGTTCATCGTTTCAACGGTTGAAGGCGGCTAAAATTTTTTAGGTGCAGATAAAATTTTTTAGGGACGTAAAATATTTCGGGAGCCCGGGAAAAAATGGGGCGAGCCGCCACGCGAATAGGCGGGCGCCCCTTTCTTTCAATCCTTGAGCCAACGAGCGGCATCAAGAGCGTGGTAAGTGATGATGACGTCGGCGCCCGCACGCTTCATGCACGTCAACGTCTCCATCACGATCCGCCGCTCATCAATCCAACCGTTGGCGGCTGCCGCCTTCACCATCGCATATTCACCGCTCACATTGTACACCGCCACCGGACGATCGATCTCCGCGCGGACTTTGCTCACCACGTCGAGGTAAGCCATGGCGGGCTTGACCATGATGATGTCGGCGCCCTCGTCGAGGTCGAGCGCAACTTCCTTCAGCGCCTCCCGAACGTTGGCGGGATCCATTTGGTATTGACGTCGATCGCCGAATTGAGGAGCACTGTCGGCGGCGTCGCGAAACGGACCGTAGAAGCCCGACGCATACTTCACCGCATAACTCATAATCGACACGTTGATGAAATGTCGAGCGTCAAGGGCGGCGCGTATCGCGGCAATCCGCCCGTCCATCATGTCAGACGGCGCTATGATGTCGGCACCCGCCTCCGCCTGGCTCACCGCCACCTTCGACAGTAGCTCGAGCGTGCGATCGTTGTCGACGTAATGATCGACGAGACAACCGCAATGACCATGGCTGGTGTACTGGCACAGGCAGACGTCGCCGACGATGATCAGTTCGGGCACCTCGCGCTTGATCGCAGTGATGGCTCGTTGAACGGGAGAGTTCATGTCCCAAGCGCTCGATCCAATCTCGTCCTTGTATTCGGGCAGCCCGAACACTTCAACCGACGGAATGCCGAGGGCGGCGATCTGCTTGGCGATCTCGACGACGCGATCGACCGACAGATGATAGCAATCGGGCATCGATTTAATCTCGTCGCGGACATTCGAGCCGGGCACGACGAAGATCGGATAAACGAAATCCTTGACGGTGAGTTGAGTCTCGCGAACCATCGCGCGCATGTTCTCGGTCAAGCGCAGGCGTCGCGGACGTAATTTCAAATTCATATCAACACTCCTTTGCATCGACGATCGCGCGGATCAGCCCGTCGATGGTAAATTCACTCGCTACAACCGTCGGCTCGACACCAAACGCGTTCAACGTGTCGGCGGTGATCGGTCCGATCGCTGCCGTCTTCACCTTCGATAACATCTCCGCGCCGAAGCTCTTGACAAAATTCTTGACCGTCGACGAGCTGGTGAATGTGATCCAATCGACGCCGTCAGGGATCGCTTTGTCGACCGCGCTCACCGTCCGATAAGCCGCCGCCACCTCAACCGTCGCTCCCAGCCGTCGCAATTCGAGCGGCAAGATACTGCGCGCCTCCTCCGCTCGAGCGATCAATATCTTCTTCCCGTCAACCTTGTCCCTCAGCAATTTTATCAACGCCTCCGCGCGGAACTCGCCCGGTACGTAATCGGCGATGAGCGCATGAGATCGCAACGCCGCCTCCGTCGCCGAACCGATCGCCGCGATCTTCGCTCGGATCATTCGAACGTCGAGCGCCTTGACGAGCAGTCGATCAAAAAATTTCTCAACGCCATTGACGCTCGTGAAGATGATTATGTCGAACGTCGAAAGCTGATCGAGCGCGCTGTCGAGCGACGCATATCGATCCGACGGGTCGACGATCTCAATGGTCGGGAACTCTATGCATTGCGCACCCAGCTCTATCAACTTGCTCGACAGTGCCGACGCTTGCGCTCGAGCTCGAGTGACCACGATCTTCCGTCCGAACAACGGGCGCGTTTCAAACCATTGCAATCGATCTCTCAACTCGACAACGTTGCCGACAATAAAGATCGCCGGCGCCGTGATCCCTTCGCGCTCAACGTCGTCAGCCGCGCGCTCAACGGTAGTGATCAACGTCCGCTGATTGGAGCGAGTGCCGCAACGAATGACCGCGGCGGGCGTCTCGGGCGCTCGACCGTTGGCGATCAAACGTTGAGTGATCTTAGCAAGATTGGCGACGCCCATCAGGAAGATCAGAGTGTCGACGGCGGTGGCGAGCTTGTCCCAACGAATGTTCGAACGCTCGTCGTTCATTTCGTGACCGGTGACGACCGCGAAAGAAGTAGCGACGCCGCGATGCGTGACGGGAATGCCGGCGTAAGCGGGGACGGCAATGGCGCTGGTAACGCCCGGGACGATCTCAAACGGGATATTGTATTCGACGAGAGTGAGCGCCTCCTCGCCTCCGCGTCCAAACACAAACGGATCGCCGCCCTTCAATCGAACAATAATTTTATTGTCGCCGCTCAACGAAGGCAGGCGCGCGTCATTTTCCGTCGCCGCCTCATCTGACTTCAACACGGACTCAAAAATTTTTCCATCGCCGCCCAACGAAAGCGGGCGCGCGTCATTTTCCGTCGCCCCCTCCGACTTCAACACGGGCTCAATAATTTTTTCGTCGCCGCCCAACGAGAGCGAGCGAGCCGCCGGCATCGAAGGCGGGCGCTCGAATTTTTTCCCCGCACTCTCGACGAGCAGACGATTGATCTCCGATTGCGTCATGGTGTGATCGCCCGTCGCCTTCCCCACGTAGATCATCTCCGCCGTCGCCGACGCGTATTTCAGTATCGATTCGTCAGCCAGCCGATCGTAGATGATCACGTCCGCCCGACCGATCAGCTCCAACGCTCGAACCGTCAACAACCCCGCGTCGCCCGGGCCCGCTCCTACCAAATACACTTTGCGCATATCAACATCCTCTCAATTGATTTCAATCATGCGGTCGAGCCGACGAAGATACTTGCCGATCCGCTCGAGCTCAACATCATCATCGATCCGCCGCCCCGAATAATAATATCTCACATCGATCGACCCGCGCGGAGCCGACGGCGCGATGTTCATGCGCCGCGCCAACTCCCTCAACGTGCCCTCATTGCCGTCAACGAATCGAACATTCGACGGCAGGAGCGATCTCAACGTGTCTTTGAAGTAATTGAAATGCGTACAGCCCAACACGATCGACGAGAACTCTCCAAAATCGTAAGGCTCGAGCGCTCGACGCAAGTACTCTTCGACAGCCGCCGATTCAAATTCCTGCCGCTCGGCAAAATCAACCAGCATCGGCAGCGCCAACAGCTCAACATAATCCTGTCGCCCGAGCCGATCGATCAAGCGCTTGATCTTCTCGCCGTTGATTGTGATCGGTGTCGCCGTCACCAGCACGCGCCTCGAACCGTAGAGGTCGAATGCCAATTTGATCGCCGGCTCCATTCCAACGATCGGGATATCGTAACGCCGCCGCATCTCTCGCACCGCCGCCGACGTCGCCGTGTTGCACGCCACCGCCACCGCATTGACGTCGAGCGCGATCAAAAATCGGAAGGCATCATCGACGAGCCGAAGCACTTCGTCGGGCGAGCGGGTTCCGTACGGGACATGATCCTCGTCGGCAAAAAATATGAACTCGTCGGCGGGCAGGAGCCTCAACGCATGATGCATGACGCTGAGCCCTCCGATGCCCGAGTCGAAAAACGCTATCCTCAACGGCGATCGCCTCCAATGCTTTGCGCCCGATTATATCACATCAGAAATTTTTTCTCGACGCTCAAATATTTGACGCCCGTTGTATAATCGAAATAAACTTTTCGGGAGAGTGAACGATGACTAGTAAAGATGCCAACAAGAATAAGATCGCTTGCCCCATTTGCCCGCACCACTGCACGCTTGCCCCGGGCGAGGTCGGGCGCTGTCGAGCGCGAGCCAACGACGGCGAGACGATCATCGATATAAATTACGGGCGGCTGACGTCGGTCGCACTCGATCCGATCGAGAAGAAGCCCCTCTATAAATTTCACCCGGGCAGTTGGATTTTGTCCGTCGGCAGTTTCGGTTGCAATCTCAATTGCCCGTTCTGTCAAAACTTCTCGATCTCGATGGCGGATCACACATTCAAGACGCAGGACGTCACGCCCAAGGAGCTCACCGAACTGGCGCTCGATATGTCGACGAAGTTGCGCGGCAATATCGGCGTGGCGTTCACCTACAACGAGCCGCTGATCAGTTACGAGTTCGTGCGCGACACATCGATGCTCCTCCACGAGGTGGGGCTTGAGTCGGTGCTGGTGACCAACGGAATGATCTGCGAGAAGCCGTTAATGGAACTGCTGCCGTTGATCGACGCGATGAACATTGACCTCAAAGCGTTTCACCCCGAGTTCTATCGATGGATCGGCGGCGATCTCGAAACGGTCAAGCGGACGATCGAACTGGCGTCTCAAATGTGCCACGTCGAGGTGACGACGCTGGTCGTGCCGGGCGCAAACGATTCGATCGTCGAGATGGAGCGCGAGGCAGAATGGCTGTCATCGCTGTCGCCCGATATCCCGTTGCACATCAGCCGATTCTTCCCGCGCTGGCGAGTGAATGACCGTCCGCCCACGCCCGTCGCCACGATCTATGAGCTGGTTTCGACCGCGCAACGACATCTCAATTACGTTTACGCGGGCAATGTCTGAACAAAAATGCCGCCGACATCATTGCGATGCTCGACGGCAATTTTAATTGGTCAACGCCAGCGGAGGATTTGAGCGGCGGATTTATAAAATCTGTTGTTGGTGAATTGCTCCGAGAGACTGAACACGACTGCCGCCTCGTGCGCGAAGAGGTGAGTGCCGAGCGGTCGCTCCATGAAATAATTTCGAACGCGCAGGTCGCCGATGCTGAACCCCGAGTAGTCAACGCCCTCGTGATTGAAATTCAGCGTGAGTTGTTTCTTGCCGTAGTGTTCTCTGCTCTCGACGGACAGCTCGTTGACGCACAACAGCAGGAGCGATTGACGGTGGTCGACGGCGTTGAGCTCGTCGCTCGACACGTAACGCCCTCGATTGTAGAAGATCGGATTGCATTGATCGAAGCCGTGCAGATTGACGACGTCGAGCAGGTTGACGCGGTCGATGCACTTCCAACGATATGAGGCGTCGTAGTAAAATCGTTCGGGCTGTTCGAAACAATTGTCTCGATGATTGAAATTGATCTTGGCGACGTCGAAGAGGCGCAACGGCGTGAAATCTTGGTAGACGAGTTGGTTGAAGGGAATGGCGCCGTGATGTCGGCTGTATCGAGATTGGACGCGCACCCATTGATTGGAATTGCGATCGAGCCCCGCGACGTGGAACCACTTGCCGTGAACGCTCGCCATCAAAATTATAATCTCTCGTTCCATTGCATCACCAAGAAATTTTATTGGAGGGACGGTTGCGCCCGAGGAATTGAGCGGCGACTTTGTAATTCTTGCCGTTGAGCTCAAACTTGTCGGTGAGGCTGAAGACGACGAAGTTGAAATCGGCGAACGGGTAAGCGCCGAGCGACTTATCGGCGAAGTAGCGACGAATGCGGGTGTCGCCGATGGCGAAGCGTTGATAGTTGGTGCCGTTGTAGGAGAAGTTGAGCCGAAATTTTTTGTTCCGATCGCGATAAATGTCGGGCGGTTGCTCGATGACGATCTCCAAGTCGGTGGCACGCACGAGGAGCAGAGATTCTCGCCGCCTGATGCCGATCAGATTGTGTTCGATAACGGAGCGTTCGCCGTTGAAAAAAATCTTGACGCGGTCATCGGTGCCGTGAATGTTCAACACGTCGTCGAGCGTGAGCTTGCCGCTCTTGATCCACGGCGCGGACTCGTCATAATAAAAATTCTCGGGCTGCATTTCATTTTGACAGTTGTCGGCGAAATCGATCCGAACGACGTCGAAGAGCTTGACGTGTGAGCCGTCGGGATAAGTGATGTGCTCGAGCGGGACGGCGCCCTTGGTGTCGCGGTTATGAGAGTAGGGGCGGAGCCACTCGCCGCTGTCGATGTCGATGCCGGCGACGCAGTAATCGCCGTTCTTCTCGCTGGCGGCTAGAACAACGATGTCTCTGACCATAGCGGATCACACAGATGATTGATTTGGATTTTGGTGTAGTCGACCTCATTTTCGAGCGGATCGCCGACGGGCTCGCCGAGTGGTGCGCCGGTATTGTCCTCAAGATTTTCGGCGATGAGCTCGGCGACGAGCCGACGGTGACAGAACTTGGCGGACTCCTCCGAGCAGAGCAGGCAGCAGTGATCGATATCGTAGTTGAGATTTTTGATGAGGTCGACGGCACCGCGCTCGTCCATCAACGCGGTGAAGCGTTCGACGTACTCATTCCAATCGATCTTGCCGTTGCGATACCGATCGAGCGTGAACGGATCGGGCGCGAAGATTTTTGAGTGCTCGTAGCCGATGCCGAAGAGGCTCAAGAAGAATTTGATGTCGGGGTAGATGCTGAAGCGGGAGAGTTGGGAAGTATTGTTGAGGCGCACGTCGATGACGCGGACGACGCGGTTGTTTACGAGGGTGGTAAAAAATTGCTCGGCGGTCTTCTTGGTGAAGCCGATGGTGAACAGGGTCTTCAATCGGGTGCGCCTCCTTAGATTAGCTGTAAAAACTTCACGGCTCGATGCCGATCAAAACGATCGGTACCGACGGATTGGATCGACCTTCGCGGACGATGTTGGTCAGCTCATTCTCATACCAAGCAACACCGGAGGACATCTCGCTCATCAGACTGTGCATTGGAATGATCTCGACGCCAACATCAATGTCGCCGCGCTCGAAGAAGAAGGTGTGCTTGACGTGAAGGTCGTATTGAACGGCGAAATACTTTCCAAACTGAACTTCGACGGCAACTCGATCCTTGACGAAATCAACTTGATTGTAAGTATTATAGGCGACAAAGCCGCGACGTTCAATCTCCTTCTTCTGCGTTTTCTTGTCGACGATATGAACGGTGTCTCGAGTCGTCTGAAGGTCTTCGTTGACGTAGTAATGCGTTCTGAGTTCCCGCCAACCGAACGTTTCAAACTCCTGCTCAAAGAGTTTGTTCAAAATCTTGGGTGCGTAGATCGTTTCGCCGACTTTATCTTTCTCCTTGCTGATCTTCTTGAAAGCAAGCGACGCATCCACGCTGTGAATGACCGATTCGATCTCAGCCAATATATATTTTTTATGGACGATCAGATATTCAAGTCCATTCAAGTGACTGTACAGCTGATTGATCCTCATTCCGCTCACCTCCCCACTCCTCCGGTCGACGCGCGAGCTTATCGGTCGGCTTGGGCTCGTACACCTGTCGACGGATCGGACGAGTCGGCAACAGATCATTCCTCAACAACTCAATCCTCTTGCGACCAATCTCAACATACTCCGCATTGAGCTCCGAACCGTACGCTCGACGATCATTCTTAAGCGCTCCGATCAATGTCGACGCCACGCCCGCAAACGGATCGAACACCGCATCATCAACATCGGTCAACGCGAGTACACATCTCTCGACGAGCTCAACGGGGTATTGGCATGGGTGATTGACCTTCTCAATGTGATTCGCCTTGACGTTTGGAATGTCCCACAGCCCGCAATCCCAATCGTCGATCAATCGCTCGACCGTCATCTGCCACACGTCCGAAGGATTTTTCCCCAGTGGATTGCCGCTCAATTGCCCGCGCTTTTCGCCCTTGAAATGTCTCTTGCCCGGGTACTTCGACGGTACTCTGACCGCATCGAGATTGAAAGTGTACTCGTCCGATTTCGTGAACCACAATAATGTTTCATACCGTCCGCTGAATCGTTTCGAGCAATGCAATCCATGCCCGAAGTGCCACACGATCCGATTGCGCAATTTGAAACCGCGACGCTTGAACAGCGGATAATACCAAATGTCGAGCGGATAAACTTCGCCGTTGTCGACGTAATTGCCGACCTGCCAACAGAGACTTCCGTCGTCGGCAACGAGCCGAACAAATTCATCGAGCAACGGCTCCATCGATTGAAGGTATTGTTCGATCCCGACGCGCGTCTCATACTCCTTGCCAATGTTGTAAGGTGGCGACGTGATCAATAACTTGACCTCGCCGTCGCCCATCGCTCGACAAAATTTTAGAGCGTCGCAACACTCGTAGCGATATTCCTTGAGCTCCATTACAACTTGAGCGCCGCGCGGACGAAATCTCTGAACAGCGGGTGCGGGTGGTTGGGTCGAGACTTAAGCTCGGGGTGGAACTGGCAACCGACAAACCACGGGTGCATGTCCTTCCTCAACTCGATCACTTCAACCAACGAATCATCGGGCAACGTCCCCGCTATAATCATGCCGTTGTCGCCGAACACGCTCCTGAACTGATTGTTGAACTCGAATCGATGACGGTGCCGCTCGCTGATGATCAGCCGTCCGTCAACATGCTTGATCGTCGACGCCGTCTTCTCATCAACGTCACTGTACGCCGCCTCGGTGTTCGTCCCGTTGGCGACCTTGCAAGGATACGCTCCCAGCCTCATCGTGCCGCCCTTGTTGATCACCTCGAGCTGAGAATCCATCAGAGCAATCACGGGATGCTCCGTCTCGTGATTGAACTCTGTCGAGTTGGCATCGGCGTAGCCGCATACGTTGCGCGCAAATTCGATCGCCGCACATTGCATGCCCAAACACAATCCAAAGAACGGAATCTTATTCTCGCGCGCGAATCGGATCGCCTTGATCTTGCCCTCGATGCCCCTATCGCCGAATCCGCCCGGCACCAGGATCCCTTTACAGCCGTTGAACACTTCTTCGAGATCGATCGTCGGCGGCTCGATCTTCTCGGCGTTCACCCACACGATCTTCACGTGCGTCGAGTTCTCGATCCCCGCATGGTGCAACGCCTCCACCACCGAGATATATGCGTCGGGCAGCTCGACATACTTGCCCACCACCGCAATCTTCACCTTGCGTTCGGGGTGATGAATCTTGTAGATCATCCGCTCCCAATCAGCCATCTTCGCCGGCGACAAATTCATGTTCAGCTTGTCGAACACGATCCGATCAAGCCCCTCGCGTTGCATCATCAACGGCACTTCGTAGATCGATGACGCCGTTCGGTTTTCGATCACCGCCGACTCGTCCACGTCGCAGAACAGCGCTATCTTCTTCTTCATCTCGCGCGGAATTTCTTTCTCCGTTCGACACACAAGAATGTCGGGCTGTATGCCGATCGCTCGCAATTCCTTGACCGAATGCTGAGTGGGTTTGGTCTTGAGCTCGCCCGCCGCACTGATGAACGGCAGCAGCGTGACGTGAATATAAAGCGCGTCGTTCTTGCCGACTTCCTTCTTGACTTGACGGATCGCCTCAAGGAACGGAAGGCTTTCAATGTCGCCGACCGTGCCGCCCACTTCGGTGATCACCACGTCCGCCTGATCGATCTCGCCCACCGCATAGACACGCTCCTTGATCTCGTTGGTGATGTGCGGTATCACTTGGACGGTCGAGCCCAGATAATCTCCCTTGCGCTCCTTCGACAGCACCGACCAATATACTTTGCCCGTCGTCGTGTTCGAGTTCTTTGTAAGGTTGATGTCGATGAAACGCTCGTAATGCCCGAGGTCGAGATCGGTTTCGGCGCCGTCCTCCGTCACAAACACTTCGCCGTGTTGATACGGGCTCATCGTGCCGGGGTCGATGTTGATATAGGGATCGAACTTCTGAATGGTCACCTTGATGCCGCGGCTCTTGAGCAGCCGACCGAGTGAGGCAGCAGTGATCCCTTTGCCAAGTGACGACACCACGCCGCCGGTCACAAAAATATATTTTGCCAAGTCACTCACTCCAATGCTAAATGATCTCGCGACCTACTCTTGAATGCTCTCAAAGAGTTTCTCCTTGCGACGGGAAGTGGTTTTGGTGCCGACGGTCGAGGCGCGGCGAGTGGTACTGCGTTTAACCTCGGGCGGATTCCATTCCGTCAAGCCCCACATGCAATCGCCGCGATACTGAAAGCGGCTGTCCATGTTAATCATCGTGTAGACTTCCGAGATCGCTGCCGACAGAGACTGCACGGGCTTATGTTTCTTCTCGATCACCTCAAGGATCAGGTCTCTGTAATTGATCGGGCTGCCGTTGACCATAAGAATTTTGTAAGCGACATCGACCTCGGACATATTCATGAAATCGTCCATAATAAAAATTCCTCCTCAGGGATTACAAGTTTGGATTAACAAACGGAAGGCGGGTCGAAGGGCGCCGCTCTTCAATCTGTAAGTTTGATCGGATCGAAGGGCGTTGTCCTTCAATCTGTAAGTTTGATCGGATCGAAGGGCGCCGCTCTTCAATCTGTAAGTTTGATCGGGTCGAAGGGCGTTGCCCTTCAATCTGTAAGTTTGATCGGGTCGAAGGGCGCTGCCCTTCAATCTCTAAATTTGATCGGGTCGAAGGGCGACGCCCTTTAATCCCATTGATCGGTTCCGAAGGAACAAAGGGCGGGTGGGCGGGAGAAAACTCCTCAGGGATTACAACGTTTGCAGGGGACGTAACCGGCGGCGATCGCCTCGTCGCGAGTGTTGAACGATACGAAATGCGGCGCGTCATGGTGCTTGATGGTCGAGCAACTGTAGCGATGGAATTTCATCGAACGAGTATTGCCAAGGTAGTCCGCCGCAAGCCCCGGCGTCGCCACCAGGATCACCGCCGTCAACGTCAGCATCGACAATATTCTTTTGAGCATGATCATCACCTCCTACATTGAGGTTGGCGCGCTCACTCCCAACAGTCCCAACGCATGACGGATCACATGCGCCGTCACTTTGATCAGCGCCAGCCGCGCTTCCGCCAACGATTGTTCGACGCCGATTATCCGACATTCGCGATAGAAGCTGTGGAACAATGCCGCAATGTCATGAGTGTAGCGCACGATGCGTTGAGGCGCATACTCCTCCGCCGCCCGATCGATCTCCTCCTCGTACTCGGCAATCTTATTGATCAGATCGATCTCCGTCGAATGCGTCAACAGCTCGAGCTTGGGAGCCGCGCCCAACTTCAGCCCGACCTCGTCCGCTTGACGGAAGATGCTGCTGATTCGAGCATGCGCGTACTGCACATAATACACCGGGTTATCGCTCGACTTCTTGACCGCCAGATCGAGATCGAAATCCAATTGGCTGTCCATGGACCGCGTCAGGAAGATGAACCGCGCGGCATCGGTGCCGACCTCGTCAATGAGCTCGTGCAGGGTGATGCTCTTGCCCGTCCGCTTCGACATCTTCACCAGCTCGCCGCCGCGATACAGGCTCACCATCTGCAGCAGGAGAATTTTCAAGTCGTCGGGATTGAATCCGAACGCCGCCATCGCCGCCTTCACTCGAGCGATGTAACCATGATGATCCGCGCCCCAAATGTTGATGAGCGTTCCGAATCCGCGCTCGAATTTATTCTTGTGGTAAGCGATATCGGCGGCAAGGTACGTGGGCTGACCGTTCTCGCGAATGACCACGCGATCCTTGTCGTCGCCGTAATCGGTCGAGCGGAGCCAAAGCGCCCCGTCCTTCTCATAGATCGCGCCCTTCGCTCTCAACTCGTCGACCGCCGCATTGATCGCATCGGGGTGCAACGTCCTCTCGCTGAACCACGTATCAAACTCAACTCTGAACGCCGCAAGGTCCTCGCGCAAGCCCGCCAACTTTTCAACATAAGCCAGGTCTTGGAAAATTTTCAAGCGTTCGGTTTCGTCGAGCGCCAGATACTTGTCGCCGTCGCGATCGATGATCCTCCGCGCGGTGTCGATGATGTCGGCGCCATGATAACCGTCGGCGGGAAATTCAACCGTCTGCCCGAGCAGTTCAAGGTATCGAGCATTGACCGACCGCGCCAGATTGTTCATCTGATTGCCGAAGTCGTTGATGTAATACTCCGCCTCGACGTTGTAACCTGCCGCCCGCATGATGTTGATGATCGCCGAGCCCGACGCCGCCCCGCGTCCATGTCCGACGTGGAGCTCACCTGTGGGATTGGCGCTGACGTATTCGATTTGGATCGGACGATTTCCCTTGTCGGGAAGCTGACCGTATTGATCTCCCGCGTCGAAGATCGAACGGAACTGATCATAAATGACCGTCGGCTTGAGGTAGAAATTCATGAAGCCTGCGCCCGCGATCTCGATCCGATCAAACAACTTGCGATCGATCCGCTCGAGAATGGCGTCGGCGATCTTGCGCGGGCTCGTGCGGAAAATCTTGGCGGACTTCATTGCAAAGTTGGTGGCGAAATCGCCGAACTCCTTCTTGGGCGGCACCTCGAGTTCGACGGTCGGGAGCGGTTGAGCGTCGACGGGCTTTAATAAATTGTCGGCGACCGCCCGCTCGACCGCCGCCGTGATCGATTGCGCGATCAAATTTTTAATCTGCAATAGGATTTCCCCCTTTAACATAAAACCTCCGGCTATTCTCGACCGGAGGCTGCTTTGATTGATCGACCAAAAAATATATCTATCGCCAACTCCCGTTCGAATGATTGAACGTCCAACGAGAGCCGTCGGCGAGTTGGAAAGTCACATCATCATCGTCGGCAGTCACCCTCAACGTGTCGCCGTTGTTGAAACCGAAAGCAAGCGTCTTGCCGTCGAGCCCGATATTCGAGAACTGATCGAGGCTGATGTTGAGCAGATTGACCACGTCATCATCTTCGACGTCGAGCATGACATCATTGCCGTCGCCGTAGAGGTAGAACATCATTTCCGCGCCGTCGCCGCCGATCAAAGTATCATTACTCGAGCCGCCGCCCCACATGCTGGATCGACCGTCGCCGCCGATGATCACGCTGTCGCTGAAGGCGCCGACGAGAGTATTGGAGCCTGTAGCCTCCGACGCGTCGATGTGCTCGATCGAGACGAACGAATCATTGATGTTGAGCCAGACGTCGTGACGAGTGCCGCCGTCGATCACGAGCGTATCATTTGAATTGCCGCCGAGATAAGTGGTGGTGCCGCTGTCGTAAGTGAAGCTGTTGCTCCAATTGGAGTTGCCGATCTTGATCGCGTAGACGGTCTTGCCGCCGTCGAACGAATACTGCACGGCGTCGTTGATGTTACTGCCGACAGAGGCGTGAACGGTGCTGTTGCCGAGATCGAAATTGACGGCGCTGACCGAGCGAGTGATCTCACCGTAGGAGCCGCCCGAAAAATTGATCACGTCGGCATCGGAAGAGGTGCCCGCGGTGAAATCTCTGATGTAATCGCTGCCGTCGATATTGTTGTACCAAAAGACATCGCGCCCCGCGCCGCCGTAGAGAGTATCGCTGCTGAAGCCGCCGCCCCACAACGTTGCGCCGCCCGAGCCCGCGCGGATCACATTGTTTTGAGCGTTGCCGCCGAGAATTTTATTGGAGGTCATGCGTCGAGCGTCGAGCGTGACCGTTTCGGAGTTGGCATAATCGGGAGCGGAGGCGCCGGTGATTGTATTGGTGCCGCCCAACCAAATGTCGCTTGCGAAGTTGCCGACGACGGTCAGCGTCTTTTGATCGGTTGAGAAGTAGGCGGACGCGACGGTTGAATCGGTATCGTCATCGAGATCGGGATTGTAAACGACATCGACATCGGGATCGCGATCGATCGATGATTGCTTGGCGAGGTAGCGCATGAGCATGTAGCCTGCGGCATAATTGGTGGTGGATACGCCGTTGGTGGCGGTGGTGGCGAGCGCCGACGCAAGGGCTGATGAACTGCCTGCGAGAGTGATGATCAACGCGCGACGCTGATCGTCAATGCCGTGCGTCATTTCGGCGACGCCCTCCGTGAAGACCGCGGGCAGCTGGTAGAAATAATCTATGTTGGCGGCCATGACCGCGTGAGTGAGCTCGTGGGCGATGGTGCGGTCGAGGTAGATGGGCGCGTCTTCGGAATAACCGTTGGGATCGGATTGATCGATCTCTCGATACTTCCTCATGTTGATCGTCAAGTAGAGTTTAGAGGTCTTTTGTTTGCGATCGTAGGAGACATAAGCGAGCAGTGACGAATTACTGTTGTTCTCGAATTTGACGTCGATGGATTTGACGGACGTCCCCGACTCGGCGAAGTTCATGCCGTAGGATTTATTGACGAGGTCGAGCCCGCCCGAAATCCACCACGTGTTGAGCGCGCCGACGATCCACTGTTGCGCGTCGTTGAGCGTCGACTTCTTGGGGAAATTGACGGTGAGCCCGTTGATGGTGACGGTGTCTTCGTCGGGATAAGTCCAATCGCCCGACTCGGTTACGATCGATTCGGCGGTTTTTATTTTTGAGCCGCCGGCATCTGAACCGCTGATCGCTCCGATGTCATCATTGTCGAGCACGATGCCGCACTGATCCTTGAGGAAAGCGGTATAATGCCCGTCGTAAGCGGCGCAATCCTTGACCATGGTATCAATGAGATTTTGCCAGCTCGAGAAGTTTGACATGGCTTGAACGGCGGAATCGAGCGCAGAGGTTCCGCGCGAGGCGGTTCTGTCGAGCTCATAGAAGAGGCGTTTGATTTTGCTGATTTGAGACGCCAAGAGAGATCACCTTCATTAGAGATTGCGGTCGACGGCGACGGCGATATCGACCTTATGACCGCCGAGATCCATTTCGACGGTGAGGAATTGGGAATCGCTTATTTTGAGCTTCTCGCCCTTGCCGACGGTGAGACTTGGAGTTGAGATGTCGACGCTGAGCTCGAGCGCGGTGAGGTTGGTGGCGGAGGTGGCGGCGAGCATGTTTGACATCTCTGCGATGGCGCTTTGAGCCATGGCATCGAACTCGGCGATGGGCATGCCCATCATCATGGTCGAGGCGATAAATTTGGCTGTATCCTCGTTCATATTGTAGACGACACTGCCGCGGATTTGTTGAGTGAAGCCGATGGTGACGACGACGCCGAAGCTGGAGATGGTTTTATTTTGGAGATAGACTTTAGTCCGCTTGGGAGTAGGGAAGCCGAGTTGCGGCATTACAGAGATGAAAGCGTCAATAAAAGGATTTACGAGCTTTGCATCCACGATATCAAACTCCTTCCGAAAGCGACGTTCATGCTAAATGCCGCCGACTTTTAATTGCTGATCAAGTATTACCGACAGAAAAATTCGCTGTAAAAAAACAAAATCCCTGCCGCGCGCCCAAAAAAAATTGAGCCCAAAAAATTTTTGAGCCCGAGAATGTTTTTGTCGTCGATCACGATCGATCATCAATCGACGACGATCAGTTCGTATTGGGGATTGCCCATCTTCTTCTCCGCCATCGCGCTCAACTGACGCATGCCGACGCGCGACTCGATCCGCTCCTTGAGGTCGTGACTGTCCGCCGCCGCGTACACCAGATCGACGCTCGCCTGATCAGCCGCAAGAATGTCGGTCGAGGCGATGATGCCGATGTCCGCCATGGTCGGCTCTGCTGCCGCCACGCCTTCGCAATCGCACGACACCGAAAGACGATTCATCACATTGATGAACACCACGTGCTTGCCGAAGTGATTGATCGTCGCTTGCGCCGAGTCCGCCATCAGCTCCATGAAATACTCCTTCATGGGCCATTCGAGATAATTCTCGGGAACGTTGTTGGGATCGACGCCATGCACTTGCGCCTTGCCGAGGTGTCCGCTTGCGCAACCGATCGCTATGTTCTTCATCGAGCCGCCGAAGCCGCCCATTGCATGACCTTTGAAATGCGTCAGCACGATCAGCGAATCGTAGTCGGCGAGATGCGCGCCCATCGCCACCTCTTTCAGATGGAACGGATTGCGAACGGGGAAGTTAACGGTCTTCTCGTCCTCGTCCATGATGTCGACGGGGCAGAACGTCCAGCCGTTGACCTCGAGCGTCTCACGATGTCCTTTGGTGTCGAAACGATCGCCGTGGTAGAGCGTGTTGCACTCGACGATGGCGCTGTCGGGAACTTGAGCTTGGAAGGCTTTGACCATATCACGCGGCAGGATATTGGGACCATGTTTCTCGCCGGTGTGGAGCTTGATAGCGACCTTGCCGTAAATGTTTTCATTGATCAAGCCGTAGAGTTTGATGAGGTGCTCGGCATCGATGGTCTTGGTGAAATAAACTTTGGCGGCGGTGCCGACATACTTCTCGCCGGTGACGTTTTTGCTGCCGACGACGGGAGCTTGCTTGGCCATGAAATCTCCTCCAATCGAATGAACCCCGCGCGGGGGATAATTGCTTTCGATCATTTTAACGGTTGAAGTCGACTCACGTCAAGTGCGTCAGCTGATGATGACGTCGATATTTTTGTCGAGCAGAAAATCATGGTTGTCGGGTACGATCCAACGATCGGTGTAAACGGCATTGATGTGCTCGTAGGCAAGTAACGGGACGACGCCCCTCTGCGCAAATTTCTTCGACTCCGTCAGTATGATCACCCGATCGGCATTGCGCGACATCGCCCTAACCGCCTCGGCACGCATGAGATCGCCGCTCATCGCCCCGAAATCGTTGAACCCGTCGGTGCCGATGAAAAATTTGTTGACGTGGAAATCCTCAACGCACTTCTTGATCAGAGGTCCGACCATAACCTGCGCCTCCTTCTGAAACTCGCCGCCGAGCAGAATGAACCTGGCATTCGCCTTGTGCCGAATGAACGAGGCGATGAACACGGAATTGGTGATGATGGTGATGTCGCGATGGGTCGAAACGATCTCCTCGGCAAGCAACGCACAGGACGATCCCGATTCGATCATAATGGTCTCGCCGTCGACAACGTCACTCGACGCCTTGACAGCGATCAACCGCTTGATGTTATAGTTGAACGAGAGCCGCTTGCTGACGTCGTCGCTGTCAACCATTGCGGCATAACCATGCTCGCGACGGAGCAGACCCCTTTCCTCGAGAGTAGAGAGATCTTTTCTGACGGTGACTTCCGAAATCCCGATGATCTGCGATAGCTCACTTACAGAGATTTTCTGATGGTTGCCCACGAGATTCAGGATGGTTGCATGACGTTCGTTCATCTGTTCGGTCATATGACCGCCTCCCCTTCAAATAATTTTATTGTAGTTTAACATAAAACTCGACGGCGTGAAATGATATAATTTCGTTTGCAGACTGAACTCAAGCTGAAAATTTTCTGGTCGAAATTTAAAATTTGCCATTGTCAAATTCGATTTGAGTGATATAATTGACCGTGGAATGCATGATGTAGCTATTTGTGTTGTTTTCGGAGGGAGTGATTCTATGATGAGAGCTCCGTAGTTCTTCAAAGGTACTACAAATTTATAAGGGGGAATTTACCATGGCTGGTGGCAGCGCATTTGCTGTTGCTCAACAGATCGGTAAAGCGTTGTTCTTGCCGATCGCGGTGCTCCCGTTCGCGGGCGTGCTGCTCGGCATCGGCGCGTCGTTCTCCAATCCTACGACCATTGCGGCGTACGGTTTGGAAAGCGTTCTGCACCCCGGCGGAGGACTGTTCAGCTTCATGCTGATCCTGTCGAACGTCGGCGGTGTCATCTTCGGCAACCTGCCTCTTATTTTTGCACTGGCAGTTGCTCTCGGTCTTGCCAAGAAGGAGAAGGGCATAGCAGTTCTTGGCGCCGCAATCTTTTATCTCGTTATGCTCACGACCATTCACGTTTTCCTCGTGCTCGACGGTTCGCTCGTTGATGGAGCAATCGCCCCGCACGTACGCGAAGGCGCCATCACCGACGTGCTCGGCATTCGCACTCTGCAAATGGGTGTGTTCGCCGGTATCGTCACCGGTTTGGTTTCGTCCTGGATTTGCGACAGATTTTATAAGCAACAACTTCCTCCCGCGTTCGCATTCTTCGGCGGAACTCGTTTCGTACCGATCGCTAACATGACGTTCGGCATCATCGCGGGCGTTGTCATGTACTTCGTCTGGCCGTTCGTTCAGGAAGGTATCTTCAAACTCGGCGCGCTCGTTCAAGCGGCGGGCTACGTCGGCACTTTCCTGTTCGGTTGCTTCGAGCGTGCACTGATCCCGTTCGGTCTGCACCACATCTTCTATCTCCCGTTCTGGCAGACAGGTCTCGGCGGTACCGCCATCATCGACGGTCAAACCGTCATGGGCGCGCAGAACATCTTCTTTGCAGAGCTCGCCTCCCCGAACACTCAGCACTTCTCCGTTGAGGCTTGCCGCTTCTTGATGGGTAAGTTCCCGTTCATGATGGCAGGTCTCCCGGCAGCGGCGTTTGCAATGTACACCTGCGCTCGTCCCGAGAAGAAGGAGCAGGCGGCATCGCTGTTGTTCTCCGTCGGTCTCACCTCGTTCCTCACCGGTATCACCGAGCCGATCGAGTTCACCTTCCTCTTCCTCGCGAAAGAGCTCTTCGGTATTCACGTCATCTTCGCGGGTCTGTCGTTCATGCTCTGCCACATGTTTGGCATCGCAATCGGCACGACCTTCTCCGACGGTTTGATTGACTTCCTGCTCTACGGCGTCCTGCCCGGCAATGCAAAGTCCAGCTGGATTTCGATGTTGCCGATCTTCGCAGGCTATGCTGTCCTCTACTTCTTCACCTTCCGCTTCTTCATTCTCAAATGGGATCTGAAGACTCCGGGTCGTGAAGAGGGCGACGAGGAGATGAAGATGGTCTCCAAGGACGACTATCGCAAGGCTACCGGTGTCGGCGTTGCCGGCGGCGGAGCTGCTCCTGCGGGTCTTCCTGCGGACTTCGATGTCAAATCTGCCAACATTCTCGTCGGTGTCGGCGGCGTTGATAACGTCACTGAGATCGACTGCTGCGCAACTCGTCTCCGTTTGACGCTCGTTGACGGTTCCAAAGTTGACGAAGCCAAACTCAAGAGCACGGGCGCGGGCGGCGTTGTGCTCAAGGGCAATGCTATCCAGGTCATTTACGGTCCGAGCGTCACCATCGTCAAGGCGAACTTCGAAGAGTTTGTCGAGGCGATCCGCGAGGGCAAGATCGATCGCGCCATGGCCGAACAGGCTGGCGGCGGCGGAGCGGCACCGGCTCCTGCGGCGGCTGAGCCCGAGAAGCCCAAGATGAAGGATTCCAAACTTGGCGCTCACGAGATCGGTCGTATGATGCTCATGAACGAAGTTCCCGACGATGCGTTTGCGTCTCGCGCAATGGGCGACGGCGCGGCGATCGAGCCGAGCGAAGGCAAACTCTTTGCTCCGGCTGACGGCACCATCAACCTCGTGTTCCCCACCAATCACGCGGTTGGCATGGTCACCGACGACGGCACCGAACTGCTGATGCATATCGGCGTCGACACCGTCAAGCTCAACGGTCAGCACTTCGAAGCTCACGTCCAGGCTGAGCAGAAGGTCAAGCGCGGCGATCTGCTCGTCACGTTCGACATCGAAGCGATCCACAAAGCAGGCTATCCGGTCACCACACCGTTGATCGTCGTCAATACGCCGGCGTATTCCACCATTCGCCCGCTCAAGACCGGCGACGTCAAGCCTGAGGATGACTTCCTGGAGGTTCTCGGATAATCATTCGTTGACAATCCGACGCTTTAAGATTATCTTATGAATGCGTCGCCCGATTCTCGCATGGGCGGCTCACATACATTGGTGCCCCCGATTGCATGGTTCATCGGCAGTCGGGGGTATTTTTTTGCCGTCGATTGAAAACTCCGCGCGGATTTGGTACAATGCGGCGAATGATCATTAGGAGATGATTTCGATGAACTACAGCGTGGCAGTGAGTTTTAATAACGCGCTCGGATATATTGAGTACGATGGCGAGACCAAATCGGCGTCGGTGGTGCTCGACGATGACCGGGGGCGGGCGCTGGCGGATAAATTCCTGCACTCGATCCATGAGATATTGATCCCGCATGAAACTCTGCTCGACTTCACGCGCGAGGCGATCGATCCGTTGGCGAGCGTGGGGAATTTCAAGGTGGCGTTGACCAAACTTTGGGAGGAGACGGGGATTCATGTCGATTGGAGCCGTCCCGTTGAGTATGTCAAACTCCATCCCCACTACTGAAATTATCAATGGGCGAACGCTGGTGATGGGCATCTTGAACGTCACGCCCGATTCGTTCAGCGACGGCGGTCAATGGATCGATCTCGATCGAGCCGTCGAACACGTCTTTGAGATGATCGGCGACGGCGCTGACATCATCGACATCGGCGCGGAGTCGACACGCCCGAATTTCAATCCGATCAGCGTCGACGAGGAGCTCAACCGTCTCGAGCCGATCCTTCGAGCGCTCAACGGTCGATGCCCCATCCCGATCAGCGTCGACACCTATAAGCCTTCGACCGCCCAAGCCGCCGTTGAGCTCGGCGCCGACATGATCAACGCCGTGCATTGCGATCGATCGATGCTCGAAACCGCCGCCCGCCTCAACGTCCCGCTCGTCGTCACTCACGACCGCACTTCCGTTGATGTGATCGCCGACGTCAATAATTTTTTCGAGCAGACCGTCGAGCTCGCTGATGAGATCGGTTTGCCGCGCGACAATCTGATCTTCGACCCCGGCATCGGCTTCGGCAAGACGCAGGAGCAGAACTTGACGATCCTCCGTCGGCTCGACGAGATCAAAACCGATCGACCGTTGATGTTGGGCGTAAGTCGCAAATCGTTGATCGAATATGCGCTCGGACTGCCGATCGATCAACGCGACGAGGTAACGGGCGCCTGGTGCGTGGTCGGAGCGATGAGGGGCGCCGACATCGTTCGCGTCCACAACGTCAAGATGATCGCCAAGATGCTCCGCGCGGTCGATGTCGTAAATAAAAAAGCCTCCCGTTGAGGGAAGGCATTTGAGTTTTGTGCGTCGTCGATTAACGCTTGGTCTTATGGCGAGCCGCCGCCAACATGTCGGTCGACTGCCGCATGAACTTCTTCATCATCGAACCGATATCGTCAACATCAGCCAACGCATTGTCGACAATCGGATCGCTCGTCATCAGCTCGTTGAGCTCGTCCGACATCGCATCGTCCGCGGGCACGAACCAGTAATCATCAGCGCTCAATTGGCTGCTGCTCGAAACCCGCGCCTTATTCAACGTGCCGTTCGCCTTGGTGAACAGATATTCTGATTGACCGTTCTCGTCTTTGACGGTCAATTTTTTATTGACCACGCCCTTGATCGTGAGCTTGCCGCTCCCAATCGTGAGCTCGACATTCGAACCTGCCAACCTGCCGCTCGTCACCGCACCATCGATCTCAATGACGTCTTGATCGGCAGTGTAGTTGGTGATGAAGTCGTTGCCGCCGCTGTACTTGAACACGTCGGCGCCCTTGCCTCCGAACAAAGTATCATTGCCCGCGCCGCCGTCCATCGTCGAGCCGCCCTTCGACGCCTTGATCACATTGTTGAGAGCATTCCCGACGATCGAAAGCGAGCCGTTCACCGCCGACGCATTGATCTCCTTGAGCGTGCCCGCCAACCCAAGCGCGTTCACGTCGAGCGTCGCACTGCCGTAAGTCTTCGCCGCCGTCACGATTGTCTTCTGCGCGTTGTAGCTCAACCCCGTCGGCAACGGATTGTAGGTGAAGGTCTGAGCGTCGCCGACCACGCTGATAGCGTCGCGCGGAGCATTCTTCAAAGTGATGTTTCCTCTGCCGACGTTGATGATGATGTCGTTGCCCTTCTCGACAAAATTCGCGTCGCCGATCGCAACATCGCCCTTCAATCGGATCGTGTCGCCGCTCGAATAATTATAAACGACATCTTTGCCGTCGCCGCTGCCGTAGACGATCGTCGTGCCGGCGCCTTCGACCGTGCTGCAGTAGAGAACATCATTGCCCGCGCCGCCCTCGAGCGTCGAGTTTTCACCGCTCGCGTACAGAGTGTTCGCCAACGAGTTGCCGATCAATGAGGCGCTGACGTTGAGCCCATTCAGATCGATCTTCTTGACGGTCGGAGCATAATCGTCGCTCGTCAGATCGATGTTGAGCATGCCGTTTGATTCGGCGAGAGTTTTATTGGAGACGCCGATCGACGTCCGCCGCGCATCGTATGTGAGACCGTCGTCCAGTTGCCAGCCGTATTCGACGCCCGCGATGTTGAGCATCTTGCCGGTGTTGAGATATTTGGTTGCATCTTTGATCGTGAGGGTGTTATTGCGATTGAAGGTCACGACGAGATCGTTGCCCTTCTCGACGAAACTGCTTCGATTGATCGCGATGCCCGATATCACGCTCGAGTTCTCATCGATGTTGATGGCGACCCGCTCGGGATCGTAATTGTTGATGACGTCCTTGCCGCCCGCGTAGTAGTAGTTGACCGTCGCGCCGTCGACCGTGGGAGCGTAGAGCTGATCATTGCCCAAACCGCCGTAGACATTCATATCGCTGTCGGAGGCGTAGATGATGTTGTTCTGTTGGTCGCCGAGAACGGTGATGTCGGACGCGTTGACCTTGCGGAGATCGACATTGCGAGCGGTCGCGTAATAATCATCGTCGTCGTTGAGATCGATCGTCAAGCCCGAATCGATCTGCGTCTTGTCGCTGACCACGATGCCCGTCCTGTTCGAGTTGTAGCTCAAGCCGCCGGGCAGAGTATAGCCGTAAGTCATTTCAACGCCGTCGGCGCCGCTGAAGGTGATCCGATTGCCCGCGACATTTTTCAACGTCAGAGTGTTTTTGTTGTCGAGCTTGAGGATCACATCTTTGCCGCTCTCGACGAACATGCTCTTGCGAACGGAGGTATCGGAGACGTGAATGCGATCGCCGTCGGCAAAATTATAAACGACGTCCTTGCCGCCCTTGGCGCTGTAGACGAACGTATCACTGCCGTTGCCGCCGTGGAGCTGATCATTGCCGTTGCCGCCCGCAAGCGTCGAGCCGCCCTTGCTCGCCCTCAACACATTGGCTTTGCCGTTCGCCCCATGCAATTCAAGCTCGCCCTCGTAAGCGGAAGCGTCGATCTCGTTGAGCTTGGGGACGTAAGCGGTGAACAGCGTATCGTTGACGGAGATCGTATCGGTTTCGAGCGCCGCGCCTTCGCCGATGGTCAATGCGGTCTTGTTGGCGTTGAGCGAGACGCCGTCGGGAAGTTCGATGCCGTAATCGAGAATCGTCCGATCGTTGGCGTCGACGAAATGAACGACGCCCGCGGGCTTATCGATGGTGAGTTTGCCTTTGCCGATCGTCAGCACGATGCTCTTGCCGTTGTCCTTGAAAACTTTCGCGTTGGCGGTATCGATCGAGAAATTATCTGCGACGCCGACGAGCATGATCTTATCTTTCGAACCGTCGTAGCCATAGATGATATCGTTGACGCCGTCGGCGTTGTAGATGAACACGTCGGCGCCCGAACCGCCATGAAGTTTATCGGCGGTGCCCTTGCCGTTGCTCTTATTCGAACCGCCGTCGAGCGTCGAGCCATGAGTTCCCGCGACGAGCACATTGGCATTGGAGTTGCCGATCAGTTTGACGGCGCCGCTTGCATTTGATCCGTCGATGGTCTTGGCGGTCGAAACGATATCGGCGGCGTCGACGGTGACGGCTGATGTGTTGCCGGGCTTAACGCTCAACTTGTTGCCGCCGGCGTCGAGCGTGACGTCGTCGGTCAAGCCGTAGGAGTAGGCATCGGACGCGAGCGCCGAATTGAGATCGGAACCGATATAAAACTCAACGGCGTCGAGGGAAGAATTTTTGTTGATGGTGAGCTTGCTTCGATTGTCTCTCTTGAACGCGACGGTGAGAGTGTTCTTCTTGTCGGTGAAGTATATATCATCGAGCCCGTTGCCGTCGATGATAACGATCTTGTCGTCGGCGCGGTAGAGGGTTTTGCTGTCCTTGGTGTTGCCGATCACGTCGGAGCCGCCGCCGAGCGAATAGACGAAGTAATCAACGGCGGTGGTGCCGAGCAAAACATCATTGCCGTTGCTCCCGATGATGGTGTTGAGCGAGTCGGCGGGGACGGTCGGCTCTGCAGGGACGGTGGGCGTATCGGGAGCGTTGGGCATCGAGCCCGAAAGAGCGTCGGCGTCGAAGACAGCGGACTGCTTCGCCAGCCAACGATAGAACATATAGCCGCCGGCATAGTACTCATTTTTTTCGGTTTCCATGGCATTTACATTGACGTACTTCGCCAGCTCATTGGGATTCTTAACAAACCCCTCGAAGAGGTTTTTATATCGATGGTCGACGCCGCGGGTCAAATCTGCCATTCCCTCATTGATAAATGTCGCCGTTCTGCCCCTGTTTGTCAGCGACGACACCAATACATGAGTGAACTCGTGAGCGACAATATTACCGATGCCATTGTACGATGGATCGGTCAAAGCCAAGTTTTTAAAGTAGTATGTGTTGAAGGCGAGGCGCCCATTCGATTGGTCAGTGGCTCCGGCGCTCGCCCACCAATAGACATCGGGCTCGGATGCGAAGTAGAGGAAGCCTTTGTTGAACTTCGCATTGTCTTGAGAGAAGCTCAGACCGTAGGATTCTTCGTTGAGTTTAACGGCACGACGTTATAGTAATTTTTGACGGTCGAGCCACCTGCGTCCCAGCCCGTGATCGCGCCCGTGTCCGCGTTATCTGGGTAAATGCCGCAGTACTCTTGGAGAAATTTATCAACATCGCCCTTGGCACCTCGGCAGTCACTGATGAATGCGTCAACGGCAGCTGAAAGATTTTTGTACTTGCCTTTCGAGCATGAGTTGATCGCCTCGTCAACCATGTCCGCCGTCGATGTGAGAGTGGTTTGATTGAGCGACCGCATGAAATCTTTGAGCACGTCCTGTTGAGAATAAGAGTAACTGCCGCCGAAGACGGTAGAGACCGCGCCGTTATTGTCGCTGACGTTGAGGACATGCCCCTTGCCGTTCTTGAGCCTGACCGAGCCCTGCCCGACGGTGAAGACGACATCACTGCCGTCGAGAGACCAACGATCGATCGTGCCGTTGACCTTGAGAGTGCTCTGATTGCCGAAGCCGAGAATGACATCGTTGCCGTGGTTGGGCGAGTAGGAGTAGACGCCGCGCGCATAGTCGAAGCCGTTGACGGTATCGTTGCCGCGACTGCTGTTGATGGTCATGGCGATGTCGGGCATGCTGTGGTAAACCTTTTCTCGATCGGCGTAGATCAAAAGGCTTTCGTTGGCGTCGCTGCCGTTAACGATGAGTTCATTATCTCGGAGCACGCGGAGTAAATTGCTACCTTCGCCGACATTAACGGTGTTTTTACCTGCTGACCAAATATCGACGGTGTCATTGCCCGCGCCGGTGTTGAGAGTTACGTTGTTTGAAGTGTCGTAGCCCGTCCAGAGTAAATCATTGCCGTCGCCGCCGTCGATTAATACGTTCGAAGCATGATTATATACAGTGTCGTTGCCCGCTCCGCCGTTGAGCGTATCGTTCGACGCAAGCGAATCGTTATAAATCCGGTCATTGCCTGCGCCGCCGTTGATCACGGCATTGAAGCCATTATTATCAAGCGTGTCGTCGCCGACGCCGCCGTTCATTGTGACGCCGTAAGTGTTCCGCCAGTTGTTAAGATAATCATTGCCGTCGTCTCCGTTTACCGCGACGCTTGAGCCGTTGGTGTAGAGTGAATCTTTGCCCGCTCCGCCGTTGATGGTGACATCTGAAGTGATAGAGTCAGTCCTGATGTAATCGTTGTCGGCGTCGCCATTCAACACGACGCTCGATGAACCCGTGTTGTAGATAGTATCGTTACCCTTGCCTCCATTGAGCGTAACGTTGGTTGAAGTGACGAAGCCCGTTCGGAGTATATCATTGCCGTCGCCGCCATCGACTGTGTTGTTTGAGCCGTTGTTGTAGATTGAATCATTGCCTGCTCCGCCGTTCGCCGAAGTGTTAGAGCCATTGCTGTAAATAATGTCGTCGCCTGCTCCTCCGTTCATCGTCACATTCGATGCAACAAAATTTGTCCTGAGGTAATCATTTCCTCCTCCTGCGTTGAGCGTAACCATCGAGCCGTAGTTTTCAATTGAATCTGCGCTCGAGGTTCCGCTGACCAAAGTATTGTCATTGTAATTGTTGATGACAGACATACTCATCACTCCTTCATTGATTCCGCAATCAATTTTACCACTATAGTTACATCGAACGATCGACGCAACGGATTAAGTGCCCGCCCGCGATATTTCTTGATTTTAAACGGTCAACGCTATAAAATTTATGCTCAATCAAAATCGATGAGGTGATGATGCTGTGAACGATAAAATCATTTTGAACGGCTTGGAATTTCATGGGCATTGCGGTTGCACCGAGGAGGAGCGCAAGATCGGTCAGCCCCTCCGCATCGACGTCGAGATCGGTGTTGATCTGCTCCAATCGGGGAAGTCCGACGACCTCAATGATACCATCGATTATGTCAAGGTCATTGAAATCATCAGAGGTCTCGTCGAAAACGATTACAATCTCATTGAGGCGCTCGCGCAGGAGATCGCCGACAACATTCTTAGCGCGCGAGTGATCATTGAGAGTGTCAAGGTCACTGTCCATAAGCCCGTCGCGTTGTCGATTGCGAAGTGCAATGACGTTGCGGTGTCCATCGTTCGCGAACGAGATGTCTTCTGAAATCAAACCGCTGCTGTTCGCCAACCTCGCGATCGCATTGGTGCTCGGCGTCGGGCTCTACGTCACGCGTTCGGAGCAGGAAGCGATCGTTGCGTCGTTGACGGCGTTGATCGCCTTCTCGCCGTTCAATCTGATTCTCGGCTCGACGTTGGTAAACAAGCGGGCGGCTCGATTGCTCGGCGACATCGGCATTGGACTTCGATCGATGGCGGCGCTGCTGAAATTGTGCTCGATAGACACGGTGGCGTTCTCGCTCAACCGAATGATCACGACGGGCGAATACTTCATCACCGATCTGTATCCGATTGGAATGACGCAAGCGGGGCTGTTGTCGACGGCGGCAGCGGCTGAACGGGACTCGACGCATCCTCTGGGGCGCAAGATATTCGAGACGGCGGAAGGCAGATGCGTGTTGATAGAAGAGGCGTCGATGTCGAATGAGATCGAGGGCAACGGGATCGAAGCGCTGGTGAACGGGCTGACGGTGCGGGTGGGGCGTCCGGCGTGGGTGATAAGCGAGGGCGTGAAGCTCAACGTCGAGCTGCGGACGAAGATCGATCAGATCGCGGCGAAATGTCGAACGCCGTTGGTGGTGACGGTGGGACGTATCGCGCGGGGGCTGATCGGATTGAAGGACGAGGTAGACGAGCGGGCGCCGATCTTCTTGGATCGATTGAAGTACAACGGATTGGAGACGGTGTTGCTGACGGCGGAGCCGAAGAAGAAGGCGAACGCGATGATCAAAGGCTTGAAGGTCGACGCGGCGAGGGCGGAGCTGTTGCCGGAGGAGAAGGCGCGGGAGATACAATTGATGCAAGCGCGGGGCAAGGTGGTGGCGATGATGAGTTCGGAGGAGAAGGATCGTCCTGCGTTCGAAGCGGCGGACGTGTCGATAATGATAGGCGACGTTGAGACGGACGCGGCGGATTTTGTATTGGACGACTGGGGGAAATTTTTCGAGCTGCGCAAGCTGGCGTTTGAGGCAAAAAAAATACTCCGTTGGAATTGGAGGATAGTGCTGGGGACGTGGGCGTTGATGTCGGTGCTGACGGTGAAGATGTTGATCGGTGAGGTGCCGATGCCGCCGTTGTTGGCGACGGTCGGGATATTGATCGGCGCGGCTTTGGTCGTATGGAACTCGCGACGAATGATTTAACGGTCGGGAGGATTGAGCGTTGAAAAAATTTTTGTGGAGGCTGATGCTGTTGACGATCGCAAGTTTAATCGCGGGATTGTGTTCTGCGTGCGGGCATGACGCCGGCGCCGAATCACCTCCGCCTCTCGAGCAATGCCCCGTTGGTATCGTTCAATCGAATGCGCCCGTCGACGGTCAACGCGAAATATATTTGGCGGGCGGCTGCTTTTGGGGTACCGAACATCTGCTCAAGATGCTCAACGGCGTCGTGTCGACCGAGGTCGGTTATGCCAACGGCGCGACGAGCAATCCGACGTACGGAGATGTTTGTGCGTCGAGCGGGCATGCCGAGACGGTTCACGTCGTTTATGATCCGAAGGCGGTCAGTCTTGAGCGAGTGCTTGAAAGTTATTTCATGTCGATCGATCCGACGCTGGTGAATCGGCAGGGCAATGATCGCGGTGTGCAGTATCGGACTGGCATTTATTATTCCGATGAGCGCGATGCCGAGCCGATCCGCGCGGCGCTCGATGAGTTACAAGCTCGATATGATGATCCGATCGCGGTCGAGCTCAAGCCGATTGTAAATTTCTATCGAGCGGAGGAGGAGCATCAAGAGTATCTGATCAAGAACCCGGGCGGCTACTGCCATGTTTCGCCGGCGAAATTTGATGCCGTTCGCAACATGCCCGATGAGATTCTTGAGCACACGCGTTCGACGGTGTACGTCAAGCCGTCTGATGAGGAGTTGAAACGTCGGTTGACGCCGGAGCAGTATGATGTGACGCAGAACGCGGCGACGGAACGACCGTTCAACAATGCGTATGATCATGAGTTTCGCGAAGGCATTTATGTTGACATCACGACGGGGCAGCCGTTGTTTGTGTCGACGGACAAATACGATTCGGGTTGCGGCTGGCCGGCGTTCACTCGACCGATCGATAAGAGTTTGATCGTTGAGAATGAGGATCGGTCGTTTGGCATGGTGCGGACGGAGGTTCGGTCGAAGGCGGGCGATGCACATCTGGGGCATGTGTTCGAAGACGGACCGAAGGATCGCGGCGGGCTTCGGTACTGCATCAACAGTGCGTCGTTGCGTTTCATTCCGAAGGAAGACATGGAGCGTCGGGGTTACGGCGATTTTCTAAATCTGTTTGATGATGAGGAGGAAGTACAATGAAGAGGAAATTATTGGCGGGGGCGTTGGCGGCGATGATGCTGCTGACGGCAGGTTGCGACGACGAGGCGATGGAGGAGTCGACCGATCAGAAGGTGGCGGCGCAACAGGTTGAGGTGCGTGGACAGTTCCCGACGTTCACCACGACGACGCTCGACGGCGAGCCTGTCACCAATCAAATCTTCAGTGGCAAGAAGTTGACGGTGGTAAATTTGTGGGCTGACTACTGCGGACCCTGCCAGGCGGAGATGCCCGAGCTTGGGGAGTGGGCGCGAGAGATGCCCGAGGGCGTTCAACTGATCGGGCTGGTGTGCGACGTGCAGGGAGCCAACGATTATCAAACGATTGGCGCGGCGCAGGATATTTTGGACGATGCCGACGCCGATTTCATCAACATCATACCGAGCGGAGACATGATGAATTTCCTGTCGAAGGTTGAGGCGGTGCCGACCACGTTCTTTGTCGACGGCAACGGCAATATAGTGGGCGATCCGATCGTGGGTGCGGACGTCGATGGCTACAAGGACTTCGTTGATGAGTATCTCGGCAATTAGGCTGATGCTCGGAGCGGCGGCGGTGTCGATGATCATCTTCGGGCTCGAGCGCGGGGAGGCGTCGATGATCTTCAGTCGAGCGGCGCGAATTTGCATGGAGTGCATAGGGTTGGGTTGAGCGATGCGGCTGTCGAAACGACGATTGATCCAATGGTCGGCGGTTGTGATGTGCAATCCTCTGCTGATGAATTTCCTCGACGGTCGTCTCTACAAGGGCGTATTGAAAAATATTTGCGCGCCGGGACTCAACTGCTGGTCGTGTCCTGCGACGGTGTTGGCGTGTCCGATCGGAGCAATCCAAGCGATCGGCGGCTCAATGCAATTCAACGTCAGCCTCTACGCATTGGGATTCGTACTGTTGATTGGATTGTTGATCGGGCGAGCGGTATGCGGCTACCTCTGTCCGTTCGGATTGATTCAAGAGTTGCTCTATCGATTGCCGACGCCCAAGCTCAACCTTCCGCGCGGAGCAATTTATATGAAGTACGTGGTGCTGATCGTATTTGTGTTCGCGTTGCCGATCATTTGGACGAACCGAGTCGGCATGGGGGCGCCGACGTTCTGCGAGTACATATGTCCTGCGGGGACATTGGAGGCGGGGTTGCCGATGGTGATCACGCATCCCGAATTTCGAGCTGTGCTTGGAAATTTATTCGCGTTGAAGGTCACCATTCTTCTGATCGTGTTGATCGGGAGCGCGATGGTCGAACGGTTTTATTGTCGAGTGCTGTGTCCGTTGGGCGCGCTCTACGGTCTGATGAATCGGATCAGCATCTATCGATTGAAGTTCGATGGGGCGAAGTGTGTTGCGTGCGGACGGTGCGGGCGAAGTTGCCCGATGTCGATTGAGCCGACGGCGGATCAAAACTCGATTGAGTGTGTTCGTTGCGGACGGTGCACGACGATTTGTCCGAAGCGCGCACTAGAGTTCAAAGGTGACGAATAAAAAACGGAGCGCCCGCCTGGGCATGATGCGGCGCGCTCCTTTCCTTCTCTCAAGGACGGAACCATAATGATATCGTTATCGTAGGCTAAGAGATCCGGCGTCGTCCGTCCCGCGATGAGACGCCGAAGCCTTTTTACTTCTCTCAACGATAAGAACATAATAATCAGGAGCGACGGAGAAATAGGAGCGCCCGCCTCCGATGGGGGCGGCTCGCTCTCTCCTTCTCTCAACGACAGAATCACAACAATATCGTTATCGTAGGCTAAGAGAGATGGCGTCGTCCGTCCCGCGATGAGACGGCGACGCACTTTTTCCTTCTCTCAAAAACGGAACCATAATGATATCGTTATCGTCGTGAGAAGAAATGCGCGGCGTCCGCCGAATGCCAAGGCGGCGACGCGCTCTTTTTATTCCTCAATCAATCGTCGTTGAGCTCCACAACATTCACGAGCTTGTAATCGGTTTGAGGCAAGAGAGCGGCGGCACGCTCAACCCCCAATACAAACACCGACGTGCTCAATATGTCGGCGACCGTCGCACAGTACTCAACATCGCCGTCGACCACAACGCTCACCGATGCAATACCGTTATCGATCGGCATGCACGTCTTCGGCTCGATTATATGATGATACCTCTTGCCATCGATCTCGAAATACCTCTCATAATCGCCCGACGTCGACAGCGCTCCGTCCCTCAGCTCGACCACATCTGTCATTCCCGTCCCGCGCGGATTCTTGATCCCGATCCGTTTCTTGCCGATCGCATAGATCGTGCTCGTCCCAAAATCGATCAGCCCGTCGGCAATCCCATGCTCGATAAAAATCTCATGCGCAAGATCAGCCGCATAACCCTTCGCCACCCCGCCCAAATTGATCTTCACGCCCTTGACGTCAACCATCACGCTGTTGTCCGACGCGCGTAAGTGCAGGTGCTCATAACCCACCAAGCCCTTGACACTTTCAAGCTCGTCGTCGGTCGGCAGTGTTTTATTTTGCCTCGCCGCACGCCACATGTCGAGCGCCGCTCCCACCGTCACATCGAACGCGCCATCCGTCCGCTCCGCATACCGTTGAGAGAGCTCGAGCATCGTAAACACATCATCGCCAACCGAAACATACTCGCCCGCGTCCGCCGCCTCCAATCGTTTCATATCATTCATGATCTCGTCGACCAACGCATTGACACGATCAAAACTCTCATCGACCGCCGCTTGAGATTCGTCGCCCGTCGCCTTGAGCGTCACCACCGTGCCCATGATCTTCTCGCTTCGCTCATAACGGATCGGCTCCGAACGCCCGCACCCGACCATCAACACCATCATCACGAGCAATGCCGTCGACAAAAATTTTTTCATCGTTGAGCACCAACCGCTTTGTTGACCGTCTCGACGAATTGATTGTAAGAGATCGTCGCGCCGCTGATCGCATCAACCTCGTCGAGCGATTGCGTCTCAACCAATTGCTTCGCATATTCGCCGTTCGCCTTGACCGCCACCTGCGCCTTCCTGTAATCGGCAGAGTCCTTGCCCGTCAACGAGCCGTACTCCTCATCTTTGCGATTGCCGAACAGATCATAGCCGACAAACTCCGCGCTCGTGATCCTGTGATCCTCAACCGTCAACGTGATTTGGCTCAGCCCCAACTTCTCGTCGCGCGAGCTCTCCGCCGTATAAGTTCCGTCGCCAACATCGTTGAGATCAAACCGTTGAGCCGATCGAGCTTCCGTCGGTTGCTCAACGCTCTTCTTCTCGTCTCCGCAACCCGCCGTCAACAATCCGAGCGTGAGGAGCGCCGCCAATAATTTCTTCATCAATATCGCGGCGCGGAAACTCCGACCTCTAAGGTTGGGGAGGAAGCGCCGCTTCACCTCCTTGACATGCTGTGATAAAATAAGTTCGGACAAAGACACTCGAAGTCGAGAGAACCGCTGGTCCGACAGATAGATCAACTAACGGGCTCGGGATATATTCTCGGGTCAAAACGGGTGACGTCAACCACCCGACGATGTCTGACCTACGAGGCAGCGTTAGCGATTGAACCTCGCGTCCGGTAAAGACTGGTGTTGGTATGGACAAGCTCTGACTTCTTTAAGTCGGAGTAGTTGGCTCCTTGATCCTCCCATGCTCGAGCACCACACAACGCCCCGCCTCGCGTCCCACTTCCGGCGAATGCGTCACCGTGATGATCGTGTGCCCCTCGTCGTGCAGCTCATGGAATATCTTCATCACCAAATTTTGGTTCGCCTCATCGAGATTGCCCATCGGCTCGTCCGCCAAGATCAGCACAGGGTAATTGATCAGCGCTCGCGCTATGCACACCCTCTGCTGCTCGCCGCCACTCAACTGGCTCGGCAAATGGCTCGCTCGATCCTCCAACCCCACACGCTTGAGCGCCGTCATCGCCTCTTCCACGTCGGGCAGGCTGTGATAGTACTGTGCCACCATCACATTCTCGACCGCCGTCAGGTACGGCACCAGATGAAATTGTTGAAACACCATGCCGATCTTCTCCCGACGGATCGTCGTCAGCTTCTCGTCGTCGACGTCCATTAACGAAATGCCGTCGAGCGTGATCGCACCTTCCGTTGCATGATCCATGCAACCGATGATGTTCATCAACGTCGTCTTGCCCGACCCCGACGGTCCCATTATCGCCAGCCAATCGCCCTTCTCGACCGTCAAGTTGATGTGATCGAGCGCCCGCACCTTCCCGTTGTAAATCATCGACACGTCCTTCAATTCAAGCAGCGCCATCCGTCATTCACCTCTCAACACGATTGCCGGGTCGACCGCCGTCGCGATCTTCACCGGGATCAAACTCGCCGCGCCCGTCACCAACATCGACAACACAATCGACAACACCGCTATCGACGGCGAGAAGATGATCCCGCGCCCGAACACTTGCACGCTCACATATTCCGCGAACAGATATCCCAAGCCCGAGCCCAACATGCCGCCGAACGCTCCGAGCAGACAACCTTCGCCGAGAAATTCTCTTACGATGTTCGAGTTCGCCGCGCCCAACGCCTTGCGCAATCCGATCTCGCGTCGCCGTTCGGTCACCACCGCCATCATCGTCGTCGTCACGCATATCAACGTCAACACCAATACGATCGCCGTCACCAACAACACCAGCACCTGCAATTTGCTCAACACGTTGAACTCCGAGTTGGCGATCTGCTGAACCGGTTGAGGTTGCACGCCTCCGACCTTCGAATTGATTTCTTCCTCAAGCGTATGCAACTCTGCGGGATCGGCGACGATGCTCAACTGCGCTATCGAGATCGCATTCGGCTTGTCGACGATCGATTGAAGGGCGGCGAGATCGATGAACGCAAAATCCTCCTCCTTGCCGCCCGTCGACACGATACCCGTCACCGTGTATTGACGGATCGCCGTACCCTCGCCCGCGCTCACTCCTATCTTCTTGTCGATGATTGCAATCGGATCGTCAGGAGAAAAAATTTGCGCGAGGTTGGCGCCGATCAGAATCTCTCGCTGATCGCGTTGAGGGTATCGACCTTCGATCTGCCAATACGGACTGACACGTTGAAGCTCGTCAAAATCGGTGCCGCCCGTCAAAATGTATTGCTTGTTGAGCTCAAGACGCTCGTAGAGGAAGGGCGCGATGCCCACAACCTCATGCCCGTTGAGCAATTCTTTGATCCGATCGAGCGTCGAGGCGTCGAAGGTTGAAACGTCTCCGCGCGGAATGACGAGGAGATTGGCGCCGTAAGCTCTGAACTCTCGACCGAGCTGTTCGGGAACGTCGCGATAAACGGTGACCATGCCCGAAATGATCGTCGCGCCGACCGCAACCGCCAGCAGTGCCGTCAACATTCTCAACCGCCGTCGAAGCAGCGAGTAGAAGATCATGCGCAGGAAGAATTTTGTTTTCGTCGTGTTCATCAGGCTCGCTCACCTCCCGTGGAGCACAGAGGCGGGCTCGAGTTGAAGGAGCATGCGGATTGCGGGCACGCTGCCGACCAACAGCACCGTCACCATCAACACGCTGACGATCGGAATGACGACGACATTGTTGGCGATGCCCGCCCCGAACACCGTCGAGCCGATCACTTGCGCCAATCCCAATCCTGCAAAGTAGCCGACCACTCCCCCGATGCAGCCCGCTATAAAAATTTCGGTCAAAATGAGGAGGATCACGCCGAGGTTGGTGGCGCCGATCGCCTTCAACAATCCCAGCTCGCGGCTCCGCTCCATGATGTTGGCGCTGACCAAATTCGACACGCCCAACGCCGCCGACATCAAACTCAACACGGTGATGAGCAACATCAGCAGTTGAGTCTTGTCGAGGATTTTGCCTTCGGACTCGGCGATCTGTCTGACGGGGCGCGCCGACGAGTTACCGATCACCTCTTCGATCTGATAGGCGATCGCGCTGACGTACGCCGTGCAGTACCAAATCTCGCGCTCCTGCTGACTGAGCATGTCGGGATTCGCCGCCGCCTTTCGAGCCAGATCATTTTCGGGCGTGGTGATCGCGCTGATATCGATCGATGCGATCTTGCCCGGCACGTTGAGCGCCTTCTGCATGACGGCGAGATCGGTGAGCAACGCCTGATCCTCATCGCCGCCGCTCGTCAACACTCCGCTGATCGTCAATCGATCTCCGTTGTTGAGCTCGAGCACATCGCCGACATGAATATTTTTTTCGATCGCCAGCTTCGATCCGATCAGCGCCTCGCTCTTGCCCTCGACGGGATAAGCGCCTTCGATCTGCCACCACGATTTCATCTCGATCTCACCCGTCGAAAACGTCTCGCCCGTCGGCAACGTCATCGTATGCTCGAACCAAGTACCGAGCGCGGGCAGTTCCGATCCGTCTTTGAGAATAAGATTGCCGTCGAGCGTCGGCGCGAACGCCACTATATTATTAGTCCAAAAAATGGTTTTGATCTTGCCGAGGTCGCTTTCATTGAGGAACTCTCGAGCAGAAGAATTGGTGAGCCCGTAGACGTCGCGGAGCAGCGCGGCGTTTTTTGGTGTGACGGTGATGTTGGCGCCGTACGCCTTGAGCTCCCGATTGACCTTATCACCGACATCAAACATGACGTTGAGCATCGCCGACGCGAGCGACACGCCGAGTGCGACGGTCAACGCGATGAGCATGAACCGATTGCTCTGACGGACGAGCGCCCCCTTGACCATCTGCCAAAACATTGTCATCACCTCTCATTGGAAAATCTTAGCCGCCTTTTCGAGCTCGGCTTGCGGCACTCTCAACTTGCCCTCTTCGATCCGATATTGATCAACGTCATCGTATGCTCGAACCAAGTACCGAGCGCGGGCAGTTCCGATCCGTCTTTGAGAATGAGATTGCCGTAGACGTCGCGGAGCAGCGCGGCGTTTTTTGGTGTGACGGTGATGTTGGCGCCGTACGCCTTGAGCTCCCGATTGACCTTATCGCCGACGTCGAACATGACGTTGAGCATCGCCGACGCGAGCGACACGCCGAGTGCGACGGTCAACGCGATGAGCATGAACCGATTGCTCTGTCGGACGAGCGCGCCCTTGACCATCTGCCAAAACATGATTATCACCTCTCATTGGAAAATCTTAGCCGCTTTCTCGAGCTCGGCTTGCGGCACTCTCAACTTGCCTTCCTCGATCCGATATTCGATCGGGATCGGATTGCAACCGCCGCGCGTCCCGATGGTCGCTTTATTCATTTGCACGTCGCACAGCTTACAGATCACTTGGTTGTCGCGCTCGTAATAACCCGTCGCGCCGCAAATCTCGCAAGCGTCGAGCCCCACACCGTACGCCGAACCGCCCTTGAGGATCACGATGTATCTGACCTGCTCGCCCGTCGACGCGCCGTAAACAAATCGATGCAGATGCCCGTCTTTGATGGTTTCGAGGTCGACATCGACGGCACCGTTGACGGCACCGACGGGGATCGCGGGAACGATCTCCGCCTTCATGTTGGCGACGTAACTACCCGCGCTCGATGTAGCGGTCATGAGGATCAGCGCGGCGACGACGCCCATGCCCCAACGCCGTTTATGGATCGCTCGAGCGATGATCGAACGGTATTGAGCGGGATTGGCGCCTTCGGGTTTCGACGGTCGGGGTTGCGAAAAGAGAGTGATGGGCACGACGAGAATGGCGGCGAAGATCACGAAGATGAGCGCGGATTGATTGTTGATGATGGGCGCCATGATCGACATGACGGTTTCGCCGTTGAGAATGTCGCGCGCCATGAGCACTTGGATGAGGAAGATCGATTGTTGGATCATGCAAGCGGCGATCTGCACGATGAAGACGAATTTTAAACGTTGATCGTTGAGAGCGTCGGCGGCTTTGAAGACGAGGAACGCGCTGACGAATGCGAACAGTGCTCCGCCGACGAAGCCGAGGATTTTCATCAAGAAGGTGGTGGAGAAGTAATCGCCGAGCGCGGCGACGATCGAGCCGACGGGCAGAAGCCAGAGTTCAAAGCCGTGGTACAGGAACAATGCGGCGACGGCGGCGGTGACTGCCGACCTCAACATCTTATCGACGGCGGGCAGATTGGCGAACGACAGTCGAGCGATGATGATCGATTCGGCGACGAGGATCATGGCGACGGCGAATCCCTCTAAGATTTCTCGACTGATGGCGTTGCGAGTGCCGACGCGGACGGCGACGAGGAAGATAGACAACCAGAAGCCCCACTTGAGAGCCGAGCGGAAAGCGGCTCGATATACGTCTGACGGTGAGCGACGGAGAATGACGAGCAAGATGGCGAGCGGCACGCCGAGGGTCAAGCCCTCCTCCATGGCGGGGACGAACTGTTGAAGAAAAGTTTGCAGCATGACGGGATGCCTCCCTTGATAATACAATTGAACGCAAAGAAATCTCTGCCGATGGTTCTCAACAGAGATTTCTGATCCGGGATTTCAGATGTTGATCGGGAGAGCGGGACTTACCACTTGCGCGGCGTATAATTGAATGTCCACTTCATGACGACGGGCTTCTTCCAAAGGCGCCCCGGGACTCCGGTATCGGCGTCGGTGTGGAGCGCGTAGCCCTCGGGCGCGTGGAATTTGAACTCGCAATCGTAGGTGCCGGCGCCGTGCATCTTGACGTTGGCGCCGTAGTGAGGACCGTCGTCGGCGCTCATGGGCATGAACGTTCCGGTGATGGGACCTTCCTTATCGCCGCCGCGCTTGGTGAACTTGTATTCGACGCGCATATAAGGAATCCATTCGCCGACGCCGAAGCCGCACTCATTGCCCTCGGTGGCGTGAATGTCGGTCTCGATATGAATGTCGGCTTGATCGGGCGAGAGCATCATGCCCTGCGGCTCCATCGGCACGGGTTGGAAGTACACGAGCGCGACCTTGAAATGGTTTTCGGTGTCCTCGATCTCGTCGCCGATCGGATACTCTTGGAAGGCGAGAGCGTTGGGGCTGAACGCCGCCAAACTCAAAGCCGCCGCGCCGATCGCCAGCGCCGATTTTATTTTCTTCGCGTTGAAGAACACAATGGAACATCTCCTTTGAAAACATTTATCGATTACGAGGAGATGATACACCATCAAACTGATTTTGCAATGAAATTCATTATCATCAACACAAAAAATTTTTATGGGATCGGACGAATGAATTCGCTCTCAACGCTCGACGTCGCAAACCAGCCGCTGCATTGATCCTGCTGACTGCAACGATCGCAGACCCCGAAAAATTTCTTCTTCCACCTTGAGATGCTGTCGCGTGCAAACTTCCTTGCGTTCTCGTTCAACAAGCAGAGCGCGTGTTACACTGCGCCATATAAAGTCCGCAAACTCCATCAGCCAAGCGTAATTGTATTTGAACACCACAATACGAATCTCGATCGGCAAATCGAAACGATACAAATTGAAGAGCCCCTCGACGGTTTGCTGAAATGCATTCGCGCTCCCGACGATCTCATTGTGTTGCTCATAATTGGCGGCGTACAACGGGACGCCGATCATCAACCTCAACATTGAGCGCGCAACCATGACCAGAACACGGAATTAATTTCGTCGTCATCTCGCCGCAACAAATAAAATATGTAATCGAGTATGCCCTTCGTCTTGCGGCAAGCGCCACTGCTCGGGCGGCGACCGTAGAAATCTCCGCTCTCGGTATAGTATCGAACGGGATCGCTGCCGCAGTACATTTGATAAGCGCACATTGAGCATTCCGACAGAGTTTCGAGGCAGGACGCCTTGACGATCTCTTGAGCTTTACTTCCTTTGAAGATCGATTGCCACGAGTCGCGCCTTACGTTGCCGAGCAGAAACTTTCGATCGCCCATGCGCGCGAGCATTCGTCCTTCGTCGGACGCATAGACATTACCGTCGTAATCGTAGATCACTCCTCCGATTATATTTCCGCAGGGCGACTGCAGATCGACAAAGCCCGTCGGGAACGGAGTCAGTATGCGTTTCAAAAGAAGCGAGGCAAAGTACTCAACAAAAAAATGCCCTTCCGTATTGCGACGAATGATGTAATTCAGCGCGCTCTTGTAGGCGGAGACAAATTCATCAACCGAGTAGCCGAGCGCCTTCATATTGGTTGACGCGTAGCCGTAAGGGTTGAGCGCCCGAATGAACACGCCATTAAATTCAAGGCGCATGTACTCATCGACAACACTGTTCAAGTCGTTTAGATTGGTACGCGTGACGGTCAACAGCGGGGAACAAGCTCTTGCACCAAGGACTTGTCGCGCTCTCATCAATCCGTCAATGAACATCGTATAACCGTCAGAAGAACCGACGCGCGGCTTCCGATTGGCGTTTTGCACGTCGCGACTGCCGTCGAGGGAAGTCGACAAAAATATCTCATGTGCCTTGCAGTACTCGAGCATCGTATTGTCGATCAAAGTCAGATTCGTGCATATAACGAACTGCAGATTTTTCTTCGCAAACCGATTGAGCATCTCCGCGTAATCGACGATGTCTCGGATAATCTCAAAGTTCAACAGAGGCTCGCCGCCTTGAAACTCGATCTTGATGTCGAGCGACGGCGACGCAAAGATCATCTCGACCGTCTTCTGCGCGACCTCCCAAGTCATATCGCGATCTTCAGAGTTCAAATCCATACTGCTTGCATGACAGTACGAGCATTTGAAATTACAGCGGCACGTCACGACGATCATGTGTAGCGAAGTAAACTCGTTCAGAAATGCTTTGCGAGTTCTGAATCGCCGCATTGATTGACCAACAGAACCTCACCGTCGAGCCGCCTGTACCAAAACGGCATCAATTGCATTCGGCTCATGATATTCCACCGACGGCTGCAAATGCCTTCTTGTATATGATCTCCCGCAAGTTGCCGAATCGTTTTTCCAAATCCAATCGAATCTGCCTTTCGAGCCATTGGTCAGTGAACAAGCCTGCGGTTTGAATTACGGCGTCCGGCTCGTAAAACTTTTTCTTCAGCCGAACCAAAAATACTGTGCTCGACAATTGCTCAATGAAAGTCCCCTTGTTCATCCGCCCAACCCCAATGCTCGCTTGGTTTTAAGATCAATCCGTCCTGTCGTGTCCAAATTGTGTCGAGCTTGGAAATCGTAAATCGCGTCGATGACATCTTGAGTGCGTCCCTTGCCGCCGGGATTTAATTTGTAACCGAACTTCTGCAGCGCCGCGCGGATCGCCTCGATCTTAGTGCTGTTGAGCCACGACTCCGTCTTCCAATCGACAATGCCGTCAGCGGGCAACCCGTACTCAATTTGAAACGTCTTGATCGCATTGACGGTATTGGCGTCCTTCTCTCCACTCTCGGTGCCGCAACTGTAGCCGAGAAGATTCAACTGCTTCTGAATGTCGGCGACAGAGATTATATCCTTCTTCGGAGCCTGCGCAGAACTTCTCGAGCCTCCTCCCGACGATCCACTGCTCGACGAGCCGCTGCCATATCCATCATCGTAGTCGTCGCTGCCGGAGTAATGCGATTGATGCGAGATGTGAGCATCAAAGGGGCGTTGCTTTGTAAAGAAAAAAGTCGGTACCTACGTCCGACTCTGTCTGATCAATTCGAGTATCGCTTATGCGGTGGCCTCCTCCTGCTGCTGTTGTCGACGACGGTAGAGGAACGCTCCGATCCCCAACGCCAGCAGTGCAATCTGAATGCCAAACGTCTCAACCGTCGGATAGATACCCAATACGTCAATCGTCGGGATAGGCAAGCTCTCAATCGGGCTTTGCGAGATCACTCCGCCCTCTTGCAACTCTCGAACGCCGCCGCCCGCAAACGTCACCGCCAACAGGTACATCACTACGCTCGTGAACAGGAAGAACGGCTTCAACGGTATCCTCAACACTCCATGTTGCAATCCGAAGAACAGCCCCGCGATCACCACACAGCCCGCGATGAATCCCGCCCAGATCATTTCAACATCCGTCGACGAGTTGTTGAACAGTGCTTGATAGAACAGGATCACCTCTGCGCCCTCGCGATACACCGCCAGGAACGCCGCCAACGCCAATGCCTTCGCCTTGCCGCTCGTCATCGAATTGTCGACCATGCCTTGAATGTACTTCTTCCACTCCCGAGCGTCCGCCTTGCCTCCCAGCCAAGCGCTCGTTCCTATCAACACCACCACCGCGAATAACGCCGTCGCGCCCTCGAGTATCTCTCGTCCCGCGCCCGCCTCCGTCGACTCAAGCATCGACGCAAACACATACGCCGTCACAAAGCTCGCGATGATCGCCGCTATCATTGCATTATAAACCGTGTCGAGATATTTTTCGTTGCCGCTCTTGCGAAGGTACGCGATGATCGCCACCAGCACCAGGATCGCCTCGAGCCCCTCTCTCAACAGGATCAGAAACGCCGGTATGAATGACGCCCAACCGCCTTGATTGCCATGCGCATTTTCCATCGCCGACACGTTCTCGTGCACCATCTCTATCAACGTATCGGCTTCCTTCTGCACTTGCTCGATCGGATCGCCCGCCAACATTCCCTTCTTGACCTTATAGAATTGGTACTCGGTGATCCCGACCGCCTTGCTCGACACCGTCACACGCAGCGCCGATTCGAGCCCGTCTTTCTCATAGATGCCGTAATACGCATCGTTGATCTTCTCCTTGGCGGCTCGACCGTCGCCCGTCTTGTAAATCTCCATCGCCTCATTGATCGTCTGCTCGATCGCAACGGCGAGCTCCTGCCATTTCGGCGCCGCCTCCGCCGTCATCGATTGCAACATCAACAGCGCCGCCAATGTCATTAAAAATAATTTCCTCATGCCAGCCTCCAACCGTCGGCTCTAAAATTTTTTGAAGTCAAAGGTGATGATCTTGTCGCATTCCATCGGTTTGCCCTCTTGGTCGAGCGCCGGCTTGAACGTCCATTTTTGCGCCGCGCTCATCGCTATGTTGTCGACCATCATTCGCCCCGACGTGCGCATTATCTTCGTCCGCTTCACCAGTCCGTCTTTGCCGATCGTCGCCGCCACGCTCACATATCCTTTATAATTGAGCCCGCTGCCCTCGGGAGGGTAGTACTCGCTCAACGTGATCGGCGGCTCGCCCAACAATTGTTTGCCCTTGGCAACCACCACTTCCGATTCGGGATTCTTCTCAAGTTGCTTGACCACTTCCGCATCGTCCTTGACCACCGTCGGTTTCGATTGCGGCGGCGGAGGCGGAGGCTCAACTTTCGGCGGCTCCAACGGTTTGGGCGGAGGGGGCGGCGGCTCGCTCACCGTCGGCTCGATCGGTATGTCGGGGATCACCAACGGCGGGAAGTCAAATTCCGAATAAACTTCCTCGGGCTCGGACGGTTCATCGAGAGGGATCGCTTGCTCGTCGAGCACAACGGGTTCGGGCTCGTTCAAGTCGACATCGATCCAATCCATCTCCTGCACGATCTCAAGCGTCGGTTCGGGGAGCAAATGCGGCAACACATACGCGATCCCCAACCACGCCAACAGATGTAATGCGATCGCCGCAAAGATCGTCGTCCGCCAATACGTCGAATATCCGTTCATGGATTCGCCCCTGCCTTCAACTCCGTCGCGATCGATACGTGCTTGGCTCCCGAGCGTTTCAAGAGGTCGAGCACCGCCACCACGCTTTCATATCGCGCCGCTCGATCGCCCCTCAACACGAATACCACATTCTTGTTCGATTCCAACGCCGCATGGATTTTCGACGCCAACTCTCCGCTCGGCACGCTCTCTTTGTCGAACAGGATCGTCCCATCGACCATCACCGTGATCGGTACCACTGTCGGGCGCGTCTCCTTGTCGGCGCTCGTCGCTTGCGGCAGGCTCACCTGCAAGGTGTTCGTCTGCACCATGTAGATCGTGCTGATCATGAAGAACACCAGCAGGAACAACATTATGTCGATCATCGGAATGATCATCACGAGCGGCTGACGCTCCTCTCTAAAATTGCGCCGCCGCATTTATGCCGCCCTCTTCGACGCCGCCATCAACACGACGTTCATCGTTTTCTCGAGCAGCGACAATATCTCGTCGAGCTTCTGAGCAAAGTAGGTGTGCACGATCAACGCGAAGATCGCCACGCATAACCCTGTCGCGGTCGCTATCAATGCTTCGCCGATGCCGCCGGTGATCGCCAACGGTTGACCCGCCTGCAATGCGAAGATGTTGAACGACTCGATCATGCCGCTGATGGTTCCGAGCAGTCCGAGCAACGGCGCCAACGTCACGATCATCGACAAGTAATTCAATCGAGCGCGGAGCTTCATAGCCTCCTCGTCGTGCACGCTGAGCATGGCGAGCTCGGCATCGTCGCCGCCGATCATCGCCTCTACTCCCGAGCGCGCCACCAAACTCAAACTACTGTTCTGCTGTCGGCACAACGCCAGCGTGGCGTCCATGTCTCGCGCCTTCAATCGAGCCGACAATTGATCCAAAAATGATTCGCTGTCGTGCTTGGCGTAACTGTAAAATCTGAAGCGCTCGATGCCGATGGCGGCGACGGCGATCGAACTGAGCAACAGCAGATACATGACGTAGCCGCCCTTGTCGAACAAACTTACGACGTCCAAAAGTTGATCTCTCCAATCAAACGTAAGTAATAACCAATTTCAGTTGCCGATTGTAGCACAACCGATCTCCAAACACAAGAAAATTTTTGAGGGGCATAACATTTTTCTGAGCGAGGGACGTTGGAAAAAATAAAAGCGTCGCCGCCGTGTCGCGGGGTGGACGCCGCTTCTCCTCCCCAACGTTTTGATCATCGACTGTAAGAAAAGGAGCGAGCCGCCCCAGGAATAGGCGGGCGCTCCTTCTTTCGCCGTCGCCCGTCGTAAACAATTGAACAGAAAAGGACGCGTCGCCGCCGATTCGCGGGGCGGACGCCGCTTCTTCTCCTCCATAACGTTTTGACATCGACTTCGAGAACAGGAGCGAGCCGCCCCATGTCCAGGCGAGCGCTCCTTCTTTCGTCTTCATCCGCTGCAAACAATTGAACAGAAAAGGACACGTCGCCGCCTGTTCGCGTGGCTGACGACGCTTCTTATCTCCTCAACGTTTTGACGTCGACTGTGAGAATAGGAGCGAGTCGCCACGTGTGTAGGCGGGCGCTCCTTCTTTCGCCGTCGCCCGCCTCAAACAATTTATTGAAGAAAGGACGCGTCGCCGCCTGCCCGCGTGGCGGACGACGCTTCTTCTCATCCCCCACCGTTTTGATCATCGACTGTAAGAACAGGAGCGAGCCGCCCCATGCCTAGGCGGGCGCTCCGACCTTCTTCTGAACCTCATCATATTTTGAGCACAAAGGTAAAGCTGTAAGCGTCGCCGCCCGTTCGCGCGGCGGACGCCGCTTTTTCTCCTCCTCCCCAACGTTTTGGTTATCGACTGTGAGAACAGGAGCGAGCCGCCCCATACCCAGGCGGGCGCTCCATCTTCAGTCGTCGCCCGCCTCAAACAATTGATCAGAAAAGGACGCGTCGCCGCCGGTT
>JAFUXN010000048.1 GCA_017477125.1 Selenomonadaceae bacterium | reverse complement strand
CGGGGAACGGGCGCGGCGAAATAGGAGCGCCCGCCTTCAAAGCCGGCGGCTCGCTCCTTCTCCACGGTCGGCAACATAAACGTTGAAGGAAAAATTTAAGGGCAACGGGGAACGGGGCGCGGCGTAATAGGAGCGCCCGCCTTTAAAGTCGGCGGCTCGCTCCTTGTCCACGGTCGGCAACACAATCGTTGAGGGAAAAAATTTAAAGGCAACGGGCGCGGCGTAATAGGAGCGCCCGCCTTCGGTGCCGGCGGCTCGCTCCTTCTCCACGGCTGAATACCAAAACCTTTGAGAGGAAAAGTTGAAGGGGGAACGGGCGCGGCGAAGTTGGAGCGCCCGCCTCCAAAGCCGGTGGCTCGCTCCTTCTCCGCGGTTGAACACCAAAAACATTGAGAGAGAAAAATTTTAAGGGCAACGGTTGAACGAAAGGAGTTTACGCTTTGAAGAATAGAGTTGTTATTACCGGGCTCGGTGCCATCACTCCCATCGGCATCGGCAAGGAAAATTTTTGGTCGTCGCTCATCAACGGCAAGAACGGCATCGGGCGCATCACACGCTTCGATCCCGCCGAATTTCCTTGCCAGCTCGCCGGCGAAGTCTCCGATTTCAATCCCGACGACTTCATCGATAAGAAGGAATCCAAACGCATGGATCGCTTCACTCAATTCGCCGTCGCCGCCTCTCATCTCGCCGTCGACGATTCCAACCTCGATCTCAACACCGTCGATCGCAACCGCTTCGGCGTTTACATCGGCGCGGGCATCGGCGGCATGGATACCCTCCACAATCAATATCAGCGTCTTTTCGAGAAGGGTCCCACGCGCATCAGCCCCTTCTTCATCCCCATGATGATCGCTAACCTCGCCGCGGGTCAGGTCGCCATCGATTTCAAAATACACGGTCCGTCGCTGTGCATCGTCACCGCGTGCGCCTCGGGCACCGATTGCATTGGAGAGGCTCTTCGCGCCATTCAACACGGTTACGCCGATATCATGCTCGCGGGCGGCACCGAATCTGCCGTCAGTCCCGCGGGCGTGGCGGGCTTCTGCACCATGAAGGCGCTCTGCGTCGACCATAACGACGACCCCGCTCACGCCTCCCGCCCCTTCGACAAAAACCGTTCGGGCTTCATTATGGGCGAAGGCGCGGGCATCGTCCTGCTCGAAAGCCTTGATCACGCCCTCAAACGCGGCGCCCATATCTACGCCGAGCTCTGCGGCTACGGGCAAGCCTCCGACGCTTACCACATCACCAGCCCCGCTCCCAACGGCGAGTTCCAAGGGCTTGCCATGCAACGCGCTCTCGACGACGCTCAATTGAAACCCGATCAGATCGATTACATCAACGCCCACGGTACTTCGACGCATCTCAACGACGCTTGCGAAACTCAAGCCATCAAAACCGTCTTCGGCGACCACGCTAACAAGTTGGCGGTCTCGTCGATCAAATCAATGACGGGGCATCTGCTCGGAGCCGCCGGCGGCATTGAGTGCATCGCCACCGCTTTGACCATCGAGCGCGGCATAATCCCCCCAACCATCAATTACGACACTCCCGATGACGGGCTCGATCTCGATTACGTTCCCAATACCGCGCGCGAGCAGAAGGTTGATAAGGCGCTGTCAAATTCATTCGGATTCGGCGGGCAGAACGCTTGCGTCGCGCTCGAACGCTTTGCCGATTGAGGTGAGCCGATGTCGAACGATATTGATGAGCGGCGCCTCGATCAATTGTTGATGTTCGCGGCGTCGCTCGGCGTCGAGTTCAAGAATATCGAGCTGCTCAATCGCGCGCTCACTCATTCGTCCTACACCAAGCAGGAGGACAGTGCCGCGCTCAACAATGAGAAGCTCGAGTTCCTCGGCGACGCGGTGCTTGAGATCACGACGAGCACTTACCTTTATAAGCACTTCCCTAATATGTCGGAGGGCGAGCTCACCAAGGCGCGGGCGGCGTTGGTGTGTCAAGATTCGCTGTCGAAGATCGCGGGCGAACTCGGGTTCGGGCAAATGCTCATCGTCGGGCATTCCGAAGACAATGAGCTCGGACGGTCGCGCCCGTCAACCTTGGAAGATGCGTTTGAGGCAATGGTCGGCGCGCTGTATTTGGATCGCGGTTGGCGTGTGGCAAAGAAGTTCGTCGAGCAGAAACTGAAGGCGGGATTTGCAGACGTCAAGCGCGGGCGGCTGATCGCCGATCCAAAATCGCATCTGCAGGAGCTCATTCAGCGCGAGCAGGGGCATTCGATCGAGTACGTCAAGCTCAAGGATTACGGTCCCGATCACGACAAAACTTTCGAGTGCGCCGTCAAGCTCGACGGCAAAATCCTCGGGCGCGGCGTGGGCAAGTCTAAGCAGAGCGCCGAGAAGGAGGCGGCGAATCAGGCGCTAAAGTTCCTGGAAAACGAGCAATCATAATAATTGGGCGGTTGTCGCAACGGACGCCGCCCATTTTGGTAGGTGAAACATTATGAGTGATGTCAGTGATTGGCTGGCGACGGCGGAGCGCTTCATCGACGACGGCGATCCGCGCGGAGCCAGAGCGTGTGCGCATGAGATTCTCGAGCTCGATGAGAAATCCGCGGACGGTTGGGCGTTGCTCGCCGAGTGCGAATTGTATTTGGGATCGCTCGACGCGGCGGAGGAGCATGCAAGGACGGCTATCGAGATCGATCGGGAGCATTTGAGGGCGCAATTGGTCATTGGCGGCGTCGCCTCTGAACGTTTCGCGCTCGACATCGAACTGCCAACCTTAAAAGCCGTCGCCGATCGCGCACGTCAATTGCACGATCATAAGATTTTGTTCAAGGCGATCACCTGGCTTTCGAACGGGCTTTACCTCGCGGGCGAGCCTTCCGCCGCTGCCGATTGCCTTCTCGAAGCATCAACTCTCAATCCCAATCGAGCCCCCGAACTCTACAGTAAGCATCTCTTCTATCGAAATTACCGTCAAACACCTTCAAGGGACGTCGCCGCCCGCTTCCAATCCTTCTTCAACCACATCGATACCATCAACCGTACAACCGTCGAACATAATAAAATTCGCGTCGGCTATATCTCGCCCGACTTCCGTAATCACGCCGTCGCCAATTTCGTCGTGCCCTTCCTCAAACACTTCGACGCCGAGCACTTTCAGGTGTACTGCTATCAGACAACCAAGGGCGACGCCGTCACCGCTCGATTGAAACGCAATAAGGTCGTCTGGCGCAATCTGATTGATAAAACTCCGTTGGAATCCGCGCGGAGCATCGCCAACGATCACATCGACATTCTCATCGATCTCAGCGGACATACTCAAAATTCTTGCCTCCCCATCCTCGCCTACAAGCCCGCGCCCGTTCAGATCACCGCCATCGGTTACGTCGGATCAACGGGGCTCAACGCCGTCGATTTCTTCTTGTCCGATAAACTCTCGTCGCCGCCGTCGACCGACTTCACAGAACAACTTCTGCTCATGCCCGATTGCCATCTCTGCTACTCGCCCATCAAAAACATGCCTGACGTCCCTGCCGTCGAGCACCAACACATCACATTCGGGTCGTTCAATAACTTCGCTAAGATTTCCGATCACGTCCTCGAACTTTGGAAAGCTATCCTTGACCGCGTCCGCCACGCACGATTGATCATCAAATCGAAAACATGCAGCATCCCATCGGGACGCGCCATCGTCGAGCAACGGCTGAACCATGTCGGCATCGATATCAACCGCGTCGAGCTCCGTCCCTTCAGCCCCGATTACCTTCAACAATACGCCGACATCGATATCGCCCTTGACGCCTTCCCTTACAACGGCGGACTCACCACCTGCGAGGCTCTCTATATGGGCGTGCCCGTCATCGCCCTCTGCGGTCACACTCACGCCGATCGCATCGCCGCATCGATTCTCAACTCCGCTCGCCTCAATGAACTCATCGCGTCGACCGAGGACGAGTATATCAATAAAGCCGTCGCGCTCGCCAACGCTCCCGATCGGATCAACCATTATCGAACCACATTGAGACCGTCCATCGAACAATCGCCGTTGATGGACGCTCGCCTGTACATCTGTAACTTCGAGGCTGTCATTAAAAATATCGGGGTTAAATAGACGGGCGCCCGCCGGCTCACGTGGCGGCTCGCCCTTATTGGTTTGAGCGCACATCAGTCACAATCGCCTCAGATACTTTATACAAACACACGGTAACGTACATAACTTCGCATCTTTGAACGGTAAAAAAATCGGCGTCAATCAGAACAGCGTCCAGGCAAATAGTCCGATTTCTTCTTCGCCATCAATAAAAATCGCCCCGACCGGCACCATTCGCGTCGGCTACCTCCACACCACCGCCTATTCAACCTTGCAGGACGCCTTCCAAGCTCTAAACGACGGCGAGATCGATTGCGTCTTCCCCGTCAGCCTCGGCGCCTTCGACGCGGAGAAACTAAACATCATGACAACCTCGCCCTTCATAGAGACGGAAATTTATCTGCTCGCCAACAAAGACGTCCATAATAATATTTCCATCGACAGCAATATGATCGTTGCAATCAATCAGACCAACGCCAACGAGATGTCATTCTTGAAGGCTTGGCAATCGCAATTCCGGGCGTAGCCTCCGTTCAACGCAAGGCTCAACGTAAGGAGCAGGAATTCAAAGATCGAATGGCAATCCAAAATCAGATGCTCGAGAACGAACGTCGCATGCACGAGGTCGATGCCATGATCTCTTCTGTCGCCGCCGATTCGAGCAGGATCGCGACGGCTTCTTGAATTTCATCGACCCCGATAACATTCGCTCAAAACTGACCAACGAAATTTTGACCGCTCATCGATATCGCACAATCAGAGACGGCGTCGAGCATTACGAGATGCTTAGGATCGTCGACTTCAACATCGGCAATCACCACACCAATGACGCCATCGACAGAATCAGCATCGGCTTCGCCGAGGTCGATAGCGAGACGCGGGAGCTCTTGGAGCAGAATCGTAAGCTCAACGATGCTTTGAACAACCTCCGCCACGATGCATGAGATAAAATGTCGAGGGAAATAAAAGAAGGCGTCGCCGCTTTCGAAGTGAGCGGACGACGCCATCTTTTTTCGCCGTACAAAAATTTTTAGCTCCACTCATGTCATAAACCATTAAAAAGGGCGCGCCGCCCCCGTGGTAGGCGGGCGCCCCTTCTTTCTCCGCCACAAAAATTTTTAGCCCCGATCATGTTATCGAACATGAATAGGGCGAGCCGCCCCCTTCGAGAGGCGGTCGCCCGTCTTTCTCCGCCACAAAAATTTTTAGCCTTGCTCATGTCATAGATCATGAAAATAAGGCGTCGCCGCCTGCTCGCGTGGCGGACGACGCCATATCCTTTCACCGTACAAAAATTTTTAGCCTTGCTCATGTCATAGATCATGAAAAAAAAGCGTCGCCGCTTTCGAAGTGAGCGGACGACGCCCTCTTCTTTCGATCGAGCAAAGCGCGCGCCGCCCCATTCGGAAGGAGGGCGCCCCATCTTCAACCACCCCCAAAACTTTTAGCCGCATTCAACCGTCGCCGCCGAGGAGAAGGGCGCGCCGCCCCCATCGGTAGGCGGGCGCCCGTTCCTTTTCTCCACACCACCATTAGAATTTGAATTTATATATCTCGCCCTGCAACTCCTGCGCCAGCTCCGACAGCCTGTTGCTCGCCGACGCCATCTCGCTCATCGCCGCCGCTTGCTCCTCCGCCGACGCCGACACACTTTCCGATTCCTCCGCCGCCGCGTGGCTCAAATTGTTTATCTCCTCCATCGACACCTGGATCATATTGCTCGCACCGCTCACCACTCCTATTCGCTCTATCGAGTTCGCTATGTCTAAGCTCAACCTCTGTATCTGCTCGTCTATTCCCTCGAACGCCGTCCCGGTCTCCAGCACAGACGTCGCTCCCAACCCCACACTCTCATTCCCCTCTCGGATCGACCGCACCGCCTCTTCCACGTCCGCTTGTATGTGCCCTATCAACTTCCCTATCGTCGACGCCGCCTCTTGCGATTGCTCCGCCAGCTTCCTCACCTCGTCCGCCACCACCGCAAAGCCCCGTCCCGCTTCTCCAGCTCGCGCCGCTTCTATCGCCGCATTCAACGCCAGCAAGTTCGTCTGATCCGCTATCGCTACTATCGTCTCTACTATTGAGCCTATCTCCTTCGACCGCGAGCCCAGCCCCTCGACCAAATCCGCCGACGCTTGTACCTTCTCCTCTATCTGCTTGATCTGAGCCACCGCATGATCAGATTTCTCTCGACCCAATCCCGTCTTGTATTTGCATTCCGTCAGCGCTGACGACATGTCCTCCGCCGCCATCTGTAGCTCCCCCATCTTGATGCTCATCTCGTCTATCAGCGTCTCCAGCGCCTCTACCGTCTCCGTCTGCTTCTCCGCTCCCTCCGATAACTTCACCGTGTTCAGCGTCGCCTCTTTCACCGCCTCCGACGCCTGCTCCGTGTTCGCCGTCAGCTCCTCACTCGACGCCGCCACTACCTCCGAGCCCCGCGCCACGTTCATCAGTAAATTCTTCAACCGCTCCTTCATCTCGTTCGCTCCCAACGCCAGCCGCCCTATCTCGTCGCTCCTGTTCACTTCAAAATCCGCCACCCTCAAATCTCCATGCGATATCTGCTCAAGTCCCGCCGTCACCTCCTGCAACGGCTTGATCGCTCGCCCCAATACCTGCCACGAGATAAATCCTATCACTATCAGCACTCCGCCGATCGTCATAAACATCTTCAACACAAAGTCCCGCGTGATCCCGTCAAGCTCGTGCACCGATAACCCTACGAACATCATCCCGATTACTTTGCCGCCCGCGTCCTTGATCGGTTCATACGCGCTGTGATATTCCTCACCGACCACATTCGCCACGCCCGTATAATTCGACCCCGCCTTCAACACCGCTTCAATGATCGCCTCCGACGCCTTCGTTCCCACCGACCGCTTCCCCTCGTTCAGCACCGTCGTCGATACCCGCGTCTCGCCTTTGAAGATCGTCACGTGTCCACCGCTTATCGCTCGCAACCGATCTACTACATCGTCCGCTCCCTCCATCAACGCTTCGCCCTTGTATAATGCCCCTCCCTTGATCTCCCACGACCCGGGATATTCATGATCGATGAGCTCGAGAGCCGCTCGCACATTCGACGCCGCCTTCGATTGCAACGCCATGTTGAACCCCGCCGACGCACTCAAGTAATTCATCACGCCCATTATCACGCACACCAGCACTATCAGCGCGTCCAGCGTCACCATCGCTTTGCTTCTCAAGTTCATCGTCTATACCCCTCACTTCACATTCGGTATCTGCCAATCGATCGCCGTCTCACCGTTCGCCAACAGAAATTCATTCACTCGCGAGAACGGGCGGCTCCCGAAAAATCCTCGATGCGCCGACAGCGGGCTCGGGTGCGCCGACTCTATTATCAAATGCCGCGCCGACGTGATCAACCGCTTCTTCTGTCGAGCATAATTCCCCCACAACACAAACGCTATCGGTCGTTCCCGAGCGTTGAGCAACTCGATGATCCGATCCGTGAAACGCTCCCAGCCCTTTCCTTGGTGCGAGTTCGCTTGGTGCTCCCTCACCGTCAGCACCGCATTCAACAGCAGCACTCCTTGATCCGCCCACGACTTCAGACATCCGTTGTCGGGCATCGCGCAGCCCACATCATTTCGCAACTCCTTGAATATGTTCATCAGCGACGGCGGAGGCTCCACTCCCTCCTGCACCGAGAAACTCAATCCATGCGCCTGCCCACGCTCGTGGTACGGGTCTTGACCCAGGATCACCGCCTTCACCGCCTCATACGCCGTATAATGCAACGCATTGAATATCGAATACATGTCGGGATAGATCGTCCGCGTCCGATATTCCCCTATCAAAAATCGCCTCAGCTCCCGATAGTACGGCTGTTGCAGTTCAGCGTCAAGGTATTTCGCCCAATCGTTCTTGAATATCTGCATGCCTCCTGTACCTCCTAAACTCAAACCCTCCGCGCGGGCTCCTCTCTATCAGCTCAAATTCCCGCCGCCCGTCGAGATCAACCATCCAAACGTCCGCATCAGTGATCCCATCGACCATCGTAACATTCGCCTCCACCACGTAACCCATCAACCGCCTGTAGACTTGCCCGCCCCCTATCACAAAATTTTTCTCCTCCATCGACAGCCGTTCGAACAGTTCCGCCACACTGCTCACCGTCTCAACTCCCTCGATCGATCCATGCGTCAGCACGATGTTCCGCCGCCCGTCGAGAGGACGCCCGATCGATTCATACGTCCGTCGTCCCATTATCACCGTCCCGCCCAGCGTCATCGAGCGGAACCGCCTCATGTCCTCCTCTATCCGATACAGCAATCGTCCCTCGCGACCCAACCCCCAGCCTCGATCCACGCACGCCATCAACTTCAATCCGTAATCCATCGGACTGCCATGCGTTCGCACCACCTCACCACTTCCGCGCGGATTGTCGCCGAGCTCAATCAAATCCCTCAACGGTATTTGCACGAACGCTCGTTCCTTCATCAGCGGGTGCGGCACCTTCAACCGTTCGCTGTCGATGATCAGATCGTCTATCGTCAAGATGTCCAGATCGATCGTCCTCGACCCCCAGCGCTCAACCCGCACCCGTCCCAGCGCCGTCTCTATCTCCTGCAATCGATCCAGCAACTCAAGCGGCTCAAGCTCCGTCTCTATCGCCGCCACCGCATTGATGTACGCTCGTTGACCCTCCACGCCCCACGGCTCCGTCTCATAAAAAAAGGACACCCCGACCAACTCCACGCCCTCCAGCGCCGTCATCATATCCAGCGCCTCACGCAGATTTCGCCGCCGTGCCCCCATGTTCGAGCCCAGCCCGATCATGCATCTCATTTGATCAGTTCGTCTATCTTCTCGCGGTCAAATCCCACCGCATAATCTTTACCGTCCGTGATCACCGGCACCATCGTATCGCCCGAGATCCTTTCGCACTCCGCCGCCCAATCCGCGTTCAGCTCAATGTTCCTCTCCTCATACTCCACTCCCGACGCCTTCAAATACCTCTTCGCCTTGTCACACCACGGGCAACTCGTTATCGAATACACCGTCAACATCTTTCATTCCTCCTCTGTCATTTCCTCAACGCGCGTATATACTTCTCCGCCTGCAACGCCGCCACCGTCCCGTCCGCCGCCGCCGTCGTCAACTGCCGAAATTCCTTCGTCCGAACGTCGCCCGCCGCAAACACTCCCGCCAGGTTCGTCTTGCAGTCCTCGCCCGCCACTATGAATCCGCGTTCGTCTACCTTCAACTGCTCTCGAAACAGCTCCACATTCGGCTCCACTCCTACGTTCACGAACAGCCCGTCCACATCCAGCAGCCGCGCCGTCCCCGTCGCCCCGTCCAACACCTCCGCTTGCCTCAATCGACTCTCGCCTATCAACTTCACTATCCTCGTCTGCAACATCACTTCGACCTTCTCATTCGCAAACAATTTTTGTTGAGACGATTCGTCCGCCCGCAACTCCGATCGGTGGATCAAATACACCTTCGACCCGTATTTCGTCAGGAAGTTCGCCGCGTCCACCGCCGCGTTCCCTCCTCCCGCCACCGCTATCACCTTACCGCGGTACATATGCCCGTCGCACACCTCGCAATAGTGCACTCCCCGATTCGCAAACCGACCTTCTTCAGGCAGCCCCAACTTTCGACGATGCTGACCCGTCGCCACGATTACCGCGTCGCATTCATACATATAATTCGCCGTCTCTACGTATTTCTTCGATCCGTCCAGCTCACAACGCTCTACCTCGTCAAACTCGTCTACCTTCGCTCCGTACTTTTGCGCTTGCCACATCACACGCGACGCCAGTTCGTTCCCTCCTATCGATTCGAGCCCGGGATAATTTTCCACACGCGCCGCCGACGATATCTGTCCTCCGATCAGCGCGTTCTCCAGTACCACCGTCGACAGTTCCAGACGCGACGAGTACAACGCCGCCGTCAACCCCGATATCCCCGCGCCTATTATCACCACGTCTTTTGCGATCGTTGCCTTGCTCATAAAAATTCCGCCCACCTCCCGTTAAGGTGATTATATATTGCGCGGCGGCTTTTGACAACCAAAAAATTTACTTGACTTTTGACCGTAATACTGATATAAGTTTTGCGCAGATATTCAAGGAGGTTTCAGATATGAGTAAAGTAGCGGTCGTTTTTTGGAGCGGCACGGGAAATACTGAGGCGATGGCGAACGCGATCGTCGAAGGCGTTAAAGCGGCGGGTGCGGACGTCGATCTCGTTCAGGTCGATGACTTCAAAGCGGACGATATTGCGGGCTACAACGGAGTGATCTTCGGTTGCCCGGCGATGGGCGATGAGGTTCTCGAGGAAGATTCTTTCGAGCCGTTCTTCGCAGAAGCAGAGTCCAAACTCAACGGCGTGCCGGTCGCATTGTTCGGATCGTACGGTTGGGGCGGCGGCAAATGGATGGAGGATTGGGTCGAGCGGACGAAGAACGCGGGCGCGAAACTCTTCGGCGACGGACTGATCGCAGAAAATGCTCCCGATGATGACGTGCTCGCCGAGTGCAATAAGCTCGGACAAGACTTCGCGGCGTCTCTCTGATTCCCCAATGTAAATCACAACTCCGTTGAGTACGTCAATGTTGCGTGCTTCGAGCGGAGTTTTTTTATAACCGATCGGGTCAATCATATAAAATTCACCAACGCAAGGAGGATCGTAATGAGCATAATTTTGATTGAAGACGATCGATTGGCGCTGCGTCGAGCAGAGCCTATCGATGTCGATTACATTCTCGAGCTCCAAGCCGATCCCGAGAACGCTCCTTACATCATCGCCTACGATCGAGAATTTCATCAAACGATCATTGACGGCGACGATCCGAATAAGCTCTCGATCATCGTCGAGGACAAAGACGGCGCTCGTGTCGGCTACTTTCTGATCGAACAGAACGACGAGTTATCGATCGAAATGTGGCACATGATCATCGGGCGCGGACATAAGGGACAAGGGATCGGGCATCGGGCGTTGCGCCTCCTCAAGCGTTGGGTGTTCGAAGTGCTCAAGTGGCATCGCATGTGGATCGATTGCAAGGATTTCAATTGGAGAGCGATACACTTGTATTCGTCGGAAGGTTTTCGGCAAGAGGCGCTGTTCAGAGAAGCGCTCCGCGTCGGCGACGAGTATCAAAATCTGATCATCTTTGCAATGCTTGAACGGGAATATCAGCCATGAAAAAACATTTTTATGTCGGCATAGTGATCATCTTGGCGCTGTCGTTCGGGTTGGTCGCGTACGGCGGCTATCTCAATTACAACGACGAGCACCAGATCGCAAACCTCATGGAGGAGCGATTGATCCAATTGACCGCGGCAAAAGCCGAGAAAAGATATTTGCGCCCGACGATGTCACCCGAAGCGATCAAACTCTACAGCGAAAGCATGACCGACGCGGTTGCGTTGATCGACGGTCGTATCACGAAAATATTGGTGGCGAAGAACTCTGCCGTGCGCAAGGGCGATAAAATTATGATGCTCGTAAACGAGCAGATACCGATGCAAATTCAGCAGGCGCTCAACAATGTGCAGCGGGCGGAAGCCACATTGTCTCAATCGCTGAGCAATGTTCAACGGACGGAAGCACTACTCGCGCAAGCAACGAGCGCGTACCTTCGTCAGCAGAGATTGATGGCGCGCAACGCGACGGCTCAAGAGAAAGTCGAGGCGGCGGAGGCTGAATACAAAGCGGCGCAGGAAGCAGTTCGAGCGTCGGAAGCTGAATGCGATGCGGCGCGTGCGTCGATACGAGCGGCTCAAGCGGAATATGATCAATATCTCGTTCAGCAGAAGCGGCAGGAAGTACTCGCGCCGATCGATGGCGATGTGCTGTTGATCTATAAGCGCGAAGGCGCGTATGTGCAGGGCGGCACTCCGCTGGTGCTGATCGGAGATTTTAATAAGTTGTTGTTCTCGACGACGCTCGAAAACGTCAACGCCAATCATCTTGCGATCGGCGACACGATCACGCTCAATTTCAATGATCGCTCACTTCAGAAGGCTTATGATACCGAATACTCGGCGGGCAACCTCGGACGAGCGGAAAATATCCGCGCGGAGGTCAGAGAGATCACGCCGCCGTTGGAAGAAGATGCTGTGATGAGGCGCGTGCTCTGGTCGATCGACAACTCGGCGCATATTCTTGAGCCGTTGACTTATACCGGCGTGACGATGCAAGCCGATAACGGTTACGATTGTTTGACGGTGCCGCTGACGGCGATGACCGATTCGGAACATAACATGGTGTTTGTGGTGGGCGCCGACGGCGTTGTCGAGCGTCGAGCGATCGAGGCGGGCGCCAACGACGGAACTTATATTGAAGTGATCAACGGGCTCAAGGCGGGCGAAATTGTTGTGCTCGAGAGCTTTGAAGGGCTCGACGACGGCGTGAAGGTTGCCGTGTCGTTGGAAGAAGGTGAGCGCTGATGTCGGAAGGAAACGCAACGGAGCGTTGGACGAAGGACAAGAGCGGCATCTTCTCTCAAGAAGCACTCGACAAAATGCGCTCACCCGAGAAGCTCGACATGACGATGCCGATCACCACACCGATCACTTGGATGGGACTGCTCGCGGTCGCGCTTACGATGTTGGCAGTCATAATTTGGTCGGTGTTTGGAGCATTCACTGTGAAGGCAGACGGCATGGGTCTGATAATGGATCCGCGTGGGTTGACGACGGTGACGGCGGTCTTCGGGGGACGTCTCGATCGCCTCTACGTGCACGCGGGACAGCATCTCAACAAGGGCGACCGCATCGCGCACATCGAGCAGATACAGGAGGGAGCCAACACGCGCATGTCACAGTACGGCACCGAGTTGGCTACCTCCGAGCTCGACGCCATGAACCGCGTCCACCAGTTCGACGCCCAACGCTACCAAATGGACGAATCCGCCTTCATCTACAGCAGCCACGACGGCATCATCGACGAGCTTTTGACCGACGAGGGCGCCACCATCGGCAGCGGCACCCCCATCTGCACCGTACGCTTGACCGCAGGACGCAAAGACTTGATCGGCGTCCTCTACGTCCCCGTCGACAAGGGCAAACGCATCAAGCCGGGACAAACCATTCAGCTCGCCCCCAACGGCACCGACACCTCAATGAGCGGCTTCTTGATCGGCGTCGTCCGCTCCGTCTCACAATACCCCGTCTCCACACAAGCAATCCAAAAACGCCTCTCCAACGACCACCTGTCGCAATACATCTTACAGTCTCAACAGAGCGCCGTGATGGAGGTTACCTTCGACCTCGTCAAGGACGATACCTCCGAATCGGGCTACCTTTGGACATCAACGATCGGCGACCACAAACCCATCACCGCAGGCAGTTTCGTCACCGGCTCAATCATCATCGAACGCCGACCCCCAATCCAAAAAGTCTTCTACAAGTTGAGCCAATGGTTGAGGAACGGGTGATCGCCATGCTTGATCGTCTTCGAAAATATTTTCTCGGCGACGGGCACCGCGTCAAAGTCCCCACAATCCTGCAGATGGAGGCAACCGAGTGCGGCGCCGCCTCGCTGGCGATGATCCTGGCGCATTATAATCAATGGGTACCTCTCGAGAAGTTACGACAAGAATGCGGCGTCAACCGCGACGGCTCAAAGGCGAGCTGCGTCCTTCGCGCCGCCCTCAACCGCCACTGCTCCGCCGACGGCTACCGCTGGACGGCAGACGACATCCTTGAGCTGGTTCCCGACAACCCCTTCCCTCTGATAATTCATTGGGAGTTCAATCATTTCGTGGTGCTCGAAGGGATCATCGACGGCACCGCCTACCTCAACGATCCTGCGATGGGGCGGCGGACGGTTCCGATCGACGAGTTCCGCACCTCATACACGGGCGTTGCGCTGTTGATCGAGCCCGCCGACGGTTTCACCCCCGAGGGGCATCGCTACAACGTTTTCAACGACATCGCGTCGAAGCTGCGCAAGGATCGATGGGCGGTGCTCTTCATTCTCATTCTCGAGTTCTGCGCGATAATCCCTGGTCTTGCGTCGCCCGTCTTCAATCAAATTTTCCTCGACGACATCTTGACGCGCAAGCACCCCGATTGGATGTTCAACTTCATGCTGGCGATGACGGTCTCATTCATCGTCTCGGGCGTTATCACGTTCCTTCGAGCGGTAATCCTCACGCGCTGGCAACGGAAGCTGACGTTGGCGGACAGCTCCTCATACTTCTGGCATCTGTTGCGCCTGCCGATGGCATTTTTCCATCAACGGTATGCGGCGGAGGTGGCGGGACGCGTGGGTTTCAACGAATCGATAGCGGAGGTATTGAGCGGACCCGCGGCGACGGCGGTACTTGATCTGCTGGTGGCGATTTTCTACCTGCTGTTATTGTTGCAGTACAACGTCCTGCTGACGATGATCGGCGTGGCGTTCAGCGGATTGGGCATCATCATGTTCTTTGCGATGCGTCGGCATCTGACGGACTTAAACATGCGGATGCAGCAGGACGCGGGCAAGGAGTACGGCGTTGCGACGAACGGCTTGCGAATGATCGAGACGATCAAGGCGAACGGCGACGAGGCTGATTTTTTTACGAAGTGGGCGGGCTACCAGACGAAGGTATTGAAGGCGTCGCAGGACATGGCGTTATGGTCGATGACGGTAAACTTACTGCCGACGTTATTGGGCGGCATCAACGGGGCGCTGATAATGACATTTGGAGGCTTTTCGATCATGGACGGAGCGATGACGGCGGGCATGTTCATGGCGTTCCAGAATCTGATGGGCTCGTTCCAAGCGCCTGTTGGGGCGTTGGTGGGCTTGGGCTCGACGTTGCAGACGACGGAAATGCAGATGCAGAGGCTCAACGATGTGAAGCAGTACGATGTGGACGGTTTAAACTTTCCGAAGGACGGTTCGACGCGCGCCTATGGACGAGATCGCTTGAGCGGGAATTTGACGGTGGAGGGCATGAGTTTTGGCTACTCGCCGTTGGAGAAGCCTTTGTTGAATGATTTCAACCTGCATTTGAGAGCGGGCAATTGGGTGGCGGTGGTCGGGGCGTCGGGTTCCGGGAAGTCGACGCTGGCGAAGGTGGTAACGGGCTTATACGAGGAATGGACGGGGCGGATCCTGTTTGACGGCGTGGATCGGCGACGGTTGCCGCGCACGGTGATAGTGAACTCGGTATCGGCGGTTGACCAAGACATCTTCATGATCACGGGGACGGTGGCGGAGAACATAGCGTTATTCGACCGATCGATCCCGCGGAGTGACATAATCGAGGCGGCGAAAGACGCTTGCATCCACGACGACATCTTGCGTCTTGATGGCGGTTATGATGCATTGGTTTCGGAAGGCGGCACCAACTTCAGTGGTGGTCAACGCCAGAGATTGGAGATAGCTCGGGCGCTGGCGACGAATCCGTCACTGCTGGTGCTGGACGAAGCGACGTCGGCGCTTGATCCGATCACTGAGAAGCAGGTACTTGAGAACATCCGTCACCGTGGCTGTTCGTGTTTGATAGTGGCGCACCGCCTCTCGACGATCCGCGACTGTGATGAGATCATCGTGCTCGAGCATGGCAAGGTAGTCGAACGCGGCGTGCACCGAGATATGATCGCTCATGACGGAGCATATCGACGATTGATCGAGGAGCGGGAAACGGAAGGCTGATCGGAGGGAGGTATTGAGATGGAGTTACTGGCGGGGCAACGTTTTACGCTGGACGGCGAGGACAAATACCTGGTGGTCGAGCGCGGAGCGGTAGAAGTGTATGCGGTGACGAGCGGCGATGCCTCCTTCCGACAATCGTATTTAATGCCGGTGCGAGCGGGCAGTGGAATCTTCCCGTCGATGGACGACCTATCGGAAATCAAGATACTGATATACGCGACGGAGGACAGCGAGCTGACGATGCACGAGTTTTCGATGGGCGACGTAGGTACGTTGAAGCCGTTGATGTCGCGCTGGTTTTTTGGGCTCGAGAAGATATCGTGGCTGCAGTTGCTGACGGACAAAGGCGATGAAACTCTGCTGGCGTGGCGTCGCGGTACGGTCTTTGACGGCATCACCGATCTTGACGGGTTGATGCTGACGTTTGTGGACAATGAAGTGATCCTATCGATGTTTTTGGGTGTGCGTTTCAACTCGGAGGACACTCGATTGACGCGGCGGACGCGGTTGCGGCAACGGAACAAGCGGACGATGATCGAGAACTCGATCCGCTCGTTATTGGGCGAGGATCAACTGCTCACCGACGGCGGGGAGCGGGACACGAATGCGGTTACGGAGGACGCGACCTATATAGTGAGGCGAGTGGCGAAGCGGCTGAACATGCCGACGGAGAACATATCGATCCGCGCGGAGGTGGCGGCGACGTTGGATCAAGTGAGCATAATCCGCCGGTTGATCCGAAAGGGCAACATGCAGATCCGCCTGGTCGACTTGCCTTCCGATTGGCACAAGTTTGATACGGGAGTGCTGATCGGATTTTACGGTGAGGAGAAGAAGTTGGCGGCGCTGTTGCCCGAGACGCCCGAGCAATACCGCATGGTTACGACGGACTACCCGCGCGGACGATTGGTTGATGACGAACTGGCGTCGCGGATATCGAAGGACGCGTTCATGTGCTACGGAGGTTTTCCTGCGCGGGCGCTGACGGTGCTTGATCTGTTGAGATTTATGTTCAAGCAATGTTGGTTGGCGGACTACAAGACGATCCTGGCGACGAGCCTGATAGCGGGGCTGGTGCCGTTGGCGACGCCGTTGATCACGGAAACGATCTTCGAGGACATCATCCCGATCCTGGATCGACAAGGGCTGGCGACGGTGACGCAAGCGTTGATGATCACGAGTTTCACGACGGCGGCTTTGGCGATAGTGCGGTCGATAGCGGTGATGCGGATTTCGACGCGGATAGAGATCAGTGCGGAGGCGGCGTTATGGAACCGCCTGTTGACGTTGCCGACGAAATTTTTCCGTCGATACACCGTCGGCGAGCTGACGAGCCGCATGAGCGGTTTGGGCGTAGTGAAGGGGCTTATCAGCGGCGACTTTGTAGGCTCGATCTTCGGCTTTGTGTTTTCATTCTGGAGCGTCCTGCTGATGTGCTACTACAGTCTGAAGCTGACGTTGGCGGCGTTGTGCGTGTGGGCGGTGTACTCGATATTCATCTTCTTCGTGTACCGACGAGTGATCGAGTTCAACCGCAAGATGATCGAATGTGAGAACCGCACGGCGGGGACGGTGCAACAAATCTTTGCAGGCTTATCGAAGTTCCGAGTGCAGGGGGCGGAGGAGCAAGCCTATCAACTTTGGGCGCGGGACTTTGGGGAGCAATGGAATTGGGGCTTAAAGTTGCGCTGGCAGAACAACTACACATCGATAATTGCGTCGATCCAACCGTTTGTGCTGACGATGATCTTATACTATGTGGCGGTCTACGGTATGAACGAGGTGGGTCCGAACGGTCAAACGGTGCAGGGGATCGGCTACGCGCAATTCATGGCGTTCAGCGCGGCGTATTCGTCGTTCAACGGAGTATTGGGCGGGGTAGTCGGGCTGATAGGGCAATTCTTTGGAATCCAGCCGCACCTTGAGAACCTGAAACCGATCCTTGAGGAGGAGCCGGAAGCGATCAGCGACAAGGCGGACGCGACGGTTTTGAGCGGCGTGATGGAGGTAAGTCACTTAACGTTTGCGTACGAGGGCAGTGATCACGACGTATTGCGCGATGTGAGTTTCAAGATAGCGGCGGGCGAGAACGTGGCGATCGTTGGCAAGAGCGGTTGCGGGAAATCGACGCTGGTACGATTGTTATTGGGATTTGAGACGCCGAAATCTGGGTCGATCTACTATGACGGGCAAGACCTATCGGAACTTAGCCTGCCGTCGGTGCGGACGCAGATGGGCGTGGTGTTGCAGAACGGGCAGCTGATGAGCGGCGACATTTTTTCGAACATAGTAGGGACGCGATTGTTGACGCAAGATGATGCGTGGGAGGCGGCGGAAGCGGCTGGGATCGCGAATGATATAGCGATGATGCCGATGGGGATGCAGACGGTGATCAGCGAAGGCAGTTCGAACATAAGCGGCGGGCAACGTCAACGCATTCTAATCGCGAGGGCGTTGGTGAACAAGCCGAGCATTTTGATCTTTGATGAAGCGACGTCGGCGCTGGACAATCGGGCGCAAGCGATAGTGACGTCGAGCATAGAGAGATTGAAGGCGACGCGATTGGTGATAGCGCACCGCCTCTCGACGATCAGGAATTGCGATCGGGTAATCGTGATGGACGATGGCAAGGTAGCGGAGACGGGCACGTTTGATGAGCTGATGGAGCGTGGAGGTATCTTTGCGGAGCTGGTGAAGCGGCAAGTGGCGTGATAGGGAGGTGGCAGGCAATGATTGTAAAGGCATTATCGAGGTTGCTGATGGTCGGGGCGATGATGGGGCTGATGACGGCGTCGGGGTCGGCGATGACGTTATCGTTGAACGACAGCATCACGCGGGCGCTGGAATGTGATGAGAGGGTAGCGGCGGCGGAATCGGACACGGAGACGGCGAGATGGAACCTCTCTGCGACGCGTCGACAGAAGGGACCGCGGCTTGTATGGGAATCGGGGGCGTACAAGATAGGCGGCGAGTACTACCACGAGCGGAACCGTCAACATGAGGAATATGGAAATGAGGCGTCGCCGGCGTACCACAACACGTTCAGCAATTCGGTAGGGATATCGGTGCCGCTGTACACGGGCGGTGAGCTCGAGGGGAACATCGACAGTCGGAAGCATCTGTTGCACGCCGCCAACCTGACGCTTGAGGACACGCGTCGAGAGGTTCGCTACAGTGTGGTTGAAGCGTATTACAATGTGTTGCAGAATCGGAATGTGGTAGAGGTGAATGCGAGTGCGGTAGACATGGTGGCGAAGCAATTGGATTTGTTACAAGTACAATATGAGGAGGGGGCGACGGCATATTCTGAAGTGCTGCAGATGCAGGTACAGCTGGCGAATTACATGCAGAACTTGACGCTGGCGAAGAGCGATCTGAAGGTAGCGGAGGCGACGCTGTTATCGATGTTGGAGATGCCCGATGCGGGGGAATTGGAGCTGAGTGATCCGTTCTTTTATGAGCCGTTCAAAGCGACGCTGAACGAATGTGTGATGTATGCGTACGACAATCGGGCGGATTTGGCGGCGGCGGAGTACAATGTGAACCAAGCTGAATCGAGTGCGGAGGCGACGAAAGCGGGCTATCGACCGACGGTGAGCGGGCAAGTGAGCAAGTCGATCGAAGGCAACGGCGGTTTCCAACAGGAGCGCTCGGAGACGTGGCAAGCTGGGGTGGCGCTGTCGTGGAGCATCTTTGATAATAAGGTTACGTCGGCGCAAGTGCATGCGGCGCAATCGGAAGTCGACAAATTGAAATCGAATGTAGAGGCGCTGGCGAAAACGGTTGAACTGCAAGTGAGATCGTCGTATACTCAGATGAAGGCGGCGGAGGCGAATGTGAAGCTGATGTTCAAGGCGGTGGAGCAAGCGCAGGAGAGTTATGATATAGCGGTGGTGCGGCATTCGGAGGGCGTAGACATCTTATTGAGCGTGACGGACGCGCAGGAGAAGTTAACGCAGGCTTGGACGAACTACTATACGGCTTTATATCAATATAATTTATATCGAGCGCAGCTGGACAGAGCGATGGGAGTACCGGTAGAAATCAATGTGCCGGTGTACGTGGAAGCTCAACGAGAAGGGAAGTCGGCGCGCGAGGCATTAGAGATGTCGTTACTGACGGAGAGGGGCTGATTGATGATGGGAGGTAGTAGCATGTTGAAGAGAATATTATCGATGTTGATTATATTGACGGTGACGTTGATGGTATCGTTGATGGTCGCGACGGTAGAAGCGGCGGATGAAGCGACGTCGGAGAATTACACGTATGTCAGTCGTGAGTATAATTATAGTGTAGTCTGTCCGAAGCGCCCGAATGTGATCCCTGCGCGAATCCTGTACGAGGACGAGACGAAGAAGGGCGAGGTGCTGGTCTTTGAGAATGAGGGGTATGATATTAAGCGGGGCTGGGTATTCCTGTTTGATGCGTTTGACACGACGCTGATCCCGAACTTCAACAAGGACTCGAAGAAACTGATAGAGCAGTACATAGAAGCGAAGCAGAAGAACGGATTTGAGGGGCTAGAGCTGATCGAAGTGACGAAGGGCAACAAAGGCGTGCTGGGCATCACGGCGAAGGAGATAGAGATAGACGAGGACGGCGACGGTACGATAGACGGAGTAGCGGTAGCGGACAAGCAATCGGCGGTGGTATTTTTCCGTTCGCCGTTGGGGCGATGCATTTCGGTGGAGCTGATGGGTGACGACATCAACGAGGCGGCGTTGCACAACTTCCGCGCGGCGTTGTCGACGTACAAAGATGTTGATCCGAATGAGAAAGCGACGTCGGAAGGCAAGAAGAAGGACAAGAAGAAGAAAAAATAATGCCGCCCTCTAAAAAAAGTTTTAGGTGCGGAGAAAAGTGAAGGTCGAGCGCCGTGCTCATGGGGCGCCCGCCCTTCTCCTTGTCGTCGACAGAATGAAACAGTTGTGTGGTGGCGGTTAAAATAAAAGGGCGAGCGCCTGGCTCATGGGGCGCCCGCCCTTCTCCCTGCCGTCGACGGAATGAAACAGTTGTGTGGTGGCGGTTAAAATAAAAGGGCGGCGCCTTGCTCATGGGGCGCCCGCCCTTCTCCCTGCCATCGGCAGAATGAAACAGTTGTGTGGTGGCGGTTAAAATAAAAGGGCGAGCGCCTGGCTCATGGGGCGCCCGCCCTTCTCCCTG
>JAFUXN010000047.1 GCA_017477125.1 Selenomonadaceae bacterium | reverse complement strand
TCGCCGCCCCTTACGTCATGGTTTAGCATCGACTGATAGCGTTAGGGCGAGCCGCCCCATGCGCAGGCGGTCGCCCGTTTTTTCCTCGCCACCCCTTCCGCACATTCAGGGTTTGGCATCGACTGATAGAGTTAGGGCGAGCCGCCCCATGAGCAGGCGGGCGCCCGTTTTTTCCTCGCCACCCCTTCCGTTCATGGTTTGGCATTGACTGATAGAGTTAGGGCGAGCCGCCCCATGAGCTGGCGGGCGCCCGTTCCTTTCTTCCGCCGCCCCTTCCGTCATGGTTTGGCATCGAATACAGGATAAGGGCGAGCCGCCCCATGAGAAGGCGGGCGCCCTTTTTTTTCTCCGTCTCTCTTAGAATTTGTGTTGGAAGTTGACGGTGAAGCCCATGCTGTTGTAGCCCGGATTATGAGATTTGCGCGTGCCGTTGGAGAAGTGGCTCACCGAGTAGCCCGCGCTGATCGAGTCGTCTTCGTTGTACTGCCAGATCAATCTCGGTCCCACGCGCCACATGAATCCGTACGCTCGACCGTTGGCGGGATGAGCATGGTCGCACGCCAACAGACTGCCGGTGAAGTCGCCCGCCAAGTGGAGCTTACCCGTCAAAGGCTGCGTCCAACGGAGCATCAACGCCGGACCAAATCCGACCGCGCCGCTCTCGAGCAGATCATCATTGTTGTGCGTCCTGATGTAACCCGTCGCGCGCATGAACGTCAGCCCGCGGTACACCGACAGCGCTCGATGATCATGCACCTTCTGAAAGACATGCACATTATAATTGTTGACCTTGCGCTTGTCGAACATATGCCCGTTGAAGCGTTCGAGCTGCACTTCGATCGTCCGCTTGGGATCGGGATCGTCCGCGCTCGCCGTCGACGCCAACATCAACAGCGCGACCATCAACAGCAAAATTCTTCTCATGCCCTCAACTCCCCATAAAATTTTTCATCGACCACCGACGGATAATTTTCCTTCAGCCAATCGACTATGCGGTTCCAAACTCTTCGAGCTTTGCGCCGAGCAATGTAATCGGAGTAGTAGACCAGCGGGATCAGCACCGGCGTCCCTATGTTGTCGACGATGCGCATTTGAGTTTCGGTCGGCGATACACGTTGCACCATGAAGTTGGTGATATCGGTGTCGACGATCGCAATGCCCTCCTCCAAAAAGTCTTTCCGAAAATCCATGAGCAATGCCCGACTTTGATCGACTTCCTCCGCCGTCGACACTGCCGACAAATAATCTTTGAGATCGAGCGACGACGCACCGTCGAAGTTCATCACGCGTTCGAACACCAGCCCTCTGCCCTTGTCGGTCTCAACCTCGCCGTAGTACTTGGTTACGAGTTTCGAGCGCGAAAGTTTGTCGGCGCAAATCCGTCGATAGCGGAGCTCCTTCTTGACGTCGCCGTCGTTCGGATCGAACGCGATCTTTACGCACTTCGACGGATCATCGGGGTGAACGTACGCCTCCTGATGCCCGCCCTTGCCGATGAACAGATCCTTTGTCAGCATTAAAATTTTTTTCTCAGCCAATGAATGTAAATCCTTTCAAGCATTTGTTTAAATCTCAAGCGCCAAAAATATATCGGGCTCACGCGACGGATCATGATCTCGTCGCTAACTCCGTCGCCGACCGCCCGCACTTTGATCTCCGCCGCGTCGAGTTTCAATGTGATCCGATCGCCGTCCCGTTGAGTGATCGTCCCGCCGTCGACGTCAAAATTTATTTCACCGTCGAAATGAAAACGGCAGATCCCAATTTCGATCCGCTCGATCGTCGACGGGATCTTATAATCATAAATGAATTCGTCGTCGGCGATGATCTTGATGAAGGGCGGCATGACATGATCGGCGCGCTCCTTTGACGGAAGCATTTCAATTTCACCGATCCCGCCCTCGACAATCGGATCGACGATCGAAAACTCCGCGCGGAGGATCGAGATCGGTTGAGGCAGATCGATCACCGTCGGACGCCCGCCGCGCTCAACACGACAGTCGATCGAAGTAATATTATCGAGCGAAATGCGGAGTTTGTCAATGGAGCCGTCGAGGCTGCCGTAAATTTTGATGCGCTCGACGCGTTGAGGAGCCTTCCACTCGAAAATCAATCGGCGGTCGGGATCGTCGGGCGTCGGCGTCCAACAGTAATCGGCAAAGGTCGGCGGGCTCTCGTTGATGTCTCTGACGTTGAGCATTTGGAAATCGCATGCCTTCGACGGGTCGCCGCTCGATGCAGTGACGCGGGCGCTGAAGGTGATCGAATCGGTGCGGCGCTCGAAAAAAATCTCGTCGGCGTTGACGATGGCAAGGGCGTTCCGTTGAATGCGTTGAGATCGATGAACGAACACCGCTCGAGCGATAGGGTTGTCGATCGACGGCTCGCGACAATCGAGCGGCATGGGGAAGCGAATGCGATCAGCCCAAACGTAATTGAATTTGTCGATGAGATCGAAGTCGTAAGCCTCGAGCCCGAGCGCGGGGCGGACGGTCGACAGCAAATTTCTCGAGTGCAAGTCTTGAGGAGCGGTGAACGCCGTCGAGTACGCGAAGCGCTTAAAGACTTCGGGGCGGTAACTTGGATCGCGACGGAGGATCGACGCAATCACTCGATCGAACATGAGCGACAGCGCCCGATGATCGGCATGGAAATCGAAATCGACGCAGAAGATCATGTCCGCGCGGAGCTCGACGATCAACGATTGGAGATCGGCAAAAAAATTTTCTCGAGTGTAGGGCGAGCGGCGCCATGGCTCGAAACCATGAGGCGCATACGTTTCGACATGACCGGCGGGCGATCGGGTCGGCGCTTGAGCGCAGAAGACATGCGGTCGCCCCGTCCCGTTGAACGTGTCGCCGTAGCCGAGCCAGATGATGTGATCGCGATCGACGCCGAGAACGTTGAGCGATCGGATCGCCTCGTCGGCTCGAACGTCGGCCGCCTTATTAAAATCTCCGTTGGTCGAGTAGGCGACGAAGACCTCAACGCCCGATCTGATCAGCCGAATGATCGTCGAGCCCGCGACATTGATCTCGTCGTCGGGGTGGGGCGCCAACACCAGTGCCCTCATCAACACTCCTCCCCTCACTCAATGATCGTCGACCGTCGGCAGTAACGCAATCGGCATTGACGGTTCATTCGTCAAGCTGTATAATTTCAATCAGAGGCAGTTACTGCACGTCAAAAACGAAAAGGGGTGAACCAACTTGAAGACCGCAACTCTCAAACGGCTCCTGATCCTGATGACGCTGTTATGCTTTACAATTGTGTTGAGCGGCTGCGGCGAGGATCAGCAGCAGGGCGAACGCAAGGAAGGCGAGTACCAGCGCGTTAAGCTCGTGATGACGGTCAACGGAACGAACATCGCAACCGATACCAAGGTCGCAAACAAATTCGCCGAGCTCATGGCGGAGGAGACAAACGGCAACGTGGTGATCGATGTCTTCCCGAACGATCAGCTGGCGGGCGGCAACGCATCGAAGGGCATTGAGATGATCGCCGACGGCGCAGTTGACTTGGCGGCGTACGCGGCGGGCGTCATGGCAGTGCTCGACGAGCATCTGTTGATCGGATCGGTGCCGTGGACATTCAACAATTATCAAGACGCTCGACGGATCATCGACACGACCGGCGGCAAGTACTACGAAAAGATTCTCGCGACCCAAGGCATCACTTATCTTGCGTCGGCGCACAACGGCTTCCGTCAAGTGACCAACGGCAAGCATGCAGTCCGCACTCCCGAGGACGTTGCCGGTCTCAAGATTCGAGTTCCCGGCGGCGAGGTCTATTTCAAATTCTGGCATGCCTTCAACGCCGACCCCGTTGCCATGAGCTGGAGCGAGGCATTCACCGCGATCCAACAGGGCACCATCGACGGGCAGGAGAACGGTTTCAGTGTTACCAACTCCGCCAAGGTCAACGAGATTCAACAGTACATGACCGTTTGGAATTATACCTACGAGAATTATCTGTTCGTTGCCAACACCGAAATCTTTGAGAGCCTCGAGCCGCGGACGCAGGAGTTGATCCGCGCGAAGGCGAAAGAGGCTTGCGAGTGGGGACGCGATCTCGTCGAGAACGATGAGGAGTCGATCAAGCAGAAGTTCATCAAGGGCGGCATGGAAGTCACCGTGCTCACGCCCGAACAGCTTAAACCATTCCAGGCGAAAGTGCAAGGCGTAAGGCGCGAGCTCATGGACAAGTACGGTCAAGAGGCGTGCGAAGCATTTCAAATGCAGTGAGGAGGTGGCGCGACAATGAGATCAATGTTGGCAAAGATCGAAGACATCATCTGTGCGATCGCGTTGGGCTTCATGACGATCCTGACGTTCGCAAATGTCGTGGCGCGCTACGTCTTCAGCGCCTCGTTCTCGTTCTCGGAGGAGATCACGACATACTTATTCGTTTTGTTGAGCTTGATCGGGTCGGCGGCTGCCGCTCGACGCAAAGCGCATTTGGGATTCACCGCGATCCTCGACCTGATGTCGTCGGGAGTGAAACGCGCGATCACGATGATGAGTTATACGCTGGCGTTTCTGTTTTCGTCGGCGTTATTTTATTACGGACTCAACATGGTGTCGAGCCAAATGCGTCGCGGACAGGTGACGGCGGGCATGCAGTGGCCCGAGTGGATATTCGGCGCGTTCGTCCCGTTGGGCGCCTTCTTCATCGCGCTCGAGTTTCTGTTTCTGTTGCTTGACACGATTGCAGGGAAGGAGGATGCCAAATGATCGGACCGGCAATTTTTCTGAGCTTCGCGGTGTTCCTGCTGTTGGGGACGCCGATAGCGATCTGCTTGGGCGTGTCGAGCGTGACGGGCATGTTGATCGACGGCTCGGGCAAACCGATCGAGGCGATCATGACGACGCTGCCCCGCATCTTCTCGTCGGCGACAAGTAAGTTCGTGCTGCTGGCGGTACCGTTCTTCATCTTGGGCGGCAACGTCATGGAGAAGGCGGGCATCTCCGAACGGCTCATCAACTTTGCGCAGAGTTGCGTGGGGCATTTGCGCGGCGGCTTGATCGTCGTGATGGTATCGGTGGCATGCTTCTTCGCGGCGATCAGCGGCTCGGGTCCGGCGACGGTCGCGGCGCTCGGCATGATCCTGATCCCCGCGATGGTCAACGTCGGATATCCTCCGGCATTTGCGGCGGCGTTGATGGCGGCGGCGGGCGCGACGGGCATCGTCATTCCTCCGTCGATCACATTTGTCGTCTACGGCTCGGTCGCCGACACTTCGATCGGAAAATTATTCTTGAGCGGCATCGTGCCCGGGCTGATGATCGGCGTGGCATTGATCGTCGTGTCGATCTGGACGACGCGCAACATGGAGATCGAATTGCTCCCGAAGGCGACGGCGGCTGAACGTTGGGCGTCGTTCAAAGAGGCGTTCTGGGGATTGCTGATGCCCGCGATCATTCTCGGCGGCATCTACGGCGGCATCTTCACTCCGACGGAGGCGGCGGCAGCGTCGGCGGTCTACGGATTATTCGTCGGCTTCTTCATCTACAAGACGCTCAAGCTCAAAGACCTCTACGAGATATTCGTCAACTCGACGACGACGACGGCGGTGGTCATGTTCATCACCGCGACGGCATCGTTGTTCGCATACATCTTGACGCGCGCGCGATTGGATTTGGCGATCAGCAACGGGCTGACGGAGATCACCGGCGGCAATTATATAATGTTCCTGTTGATCGCCAACGTGATCTTCCTGATCGCCGGCTGCTTCATGGACGCGACGTCGGCGGTGCTGATCTTCACGCCGTTGTTCCTGCCGGTGGCTCTGACGTTGGGAATCGATCCGATCCACTTCGGCGCGGTGATGGTGCTCAACCTGTCAATCGGACTGGTGACGCCGCCCGTCGGCATCAACTTATTCGTCGGGTGCGGCATCGCAAACATTTCGTTGAAGGACATCTCGCTGGCGGTCATTCCGTTGATCATCGCGTGCCTGATCGTCCTGCTGTTGGTGACGTACATTCCGCAACTCCCGTTGCTGTTGGTATAAAATTTTTGAGAGGTGTTATTCATGAAGAGAACTACAGTCGAAGAGCTCAAGGAGATCGCGAAAGAACTCCGCAAGATCGTGGTGACGATGGTGTACGAGGCGCAATCGGGACACCCGGGCGGATCGTTGTCGGCGGCGGACTTCGTAACGGCATGCTACTTCCGCGAGATGAACGTCGATCCGCAGAATCCGAAGTGGGAGGATCGCGATCGGTTCGTGCTGTCGAAGGGACACGTCTGCCCGATCCAGTACGCGGCGCTCGGCAAGCGCGGATTCTTCCCCGAGGAAGTGCTCCACACGTTGAGGAAGGAAGGCTCGCCGTTGCAAGGTCACCCGAACATGAAATGCCCGGGCATCGATATCCCGACGGGATCGCTCGGACAGGGCTTTGCATGCGCGGTGGGCATGGCGATCGGCGCGAAGATGGACAAGAAGGCATTCAGAGTGTTTGCGGTGCTCGGCGACGGCGAATGCCAAGAGGGTGAGATTTGGGAGGCGGCGCAGACTGCCAACAAGTATCAGCTCGACAATCTGATCGTGTTCGTCGACGACAACAATCTGCAGATCGACGGCACGACCGACGAGGTCATGCCCAATCTCGATCTCGGCGAGAAGTTTAAGGCGTTCGGTTTCGAGGTGTACAACATCGACGGCAATGACATGGGGCAGATCGTTCGGGCGCTCGACACGATCAAAATGCATGCGCACGATCGCAAGCCGAAGGTGATCATCGGGGCGACGACCAAGGGCAAGGGCGTCTCGTTTATGGAGAATGTGGGCAGCTGGCATGGCGTGGCTCCCAACAAAGAGCAATACGAGCAGGCGATGAAGGATCTCGAAGAGGGCATCGACTGAGATATTTTTGAAGGAGTGAAGTACATGAAGAAGATTGCAACGCGCAACGGCTTCGGCGAAGAACTCGTCGAGCTCGGACGCAAGAACAGAAATATCCTGGTGGTCGACGCCGACATCGGCAAGTCGTGCAAGACCGACAAGTTCGCTCACGAGCTCGAGGATCAGCACATCAACGTCGGGATCGCGGAGCAGAACGCGGCGGGCGTGGCAGCGGGTCTGGCGACGTGCGGCAAGATTCCGTTCGTGGTGACGTACGCGGTGTTCGGCTCGTTGAGAATGTGCGAGATGATCCGTCAAGAGATCGCTTATCCGAAGCTCAACGTCAAGATCGCATGCTCGCATGGCGGCTTGACCCCGGCGAACGACGGCGCGTCTCATCAGGCGATCGAGGACATGGGCGTGATGAGGACGATCCCGAACATGACGGTGATCATGCCGGCGGACTATTATGCGGCGAAAGAACTCGTGCGCAAGATCGTCGAGTACGAAGGACCGGTGTTCATTCGCTTCACTCGCGACGCGATCCCCGTCATCTACGACGAGAACATCAAGCTCGAGATCGGCAAGGCGCACATCATTCAAGAGGGCAAGGACGTGGCGTTGATTGCCAACGGCGATACGGTGTGCTTGGCGCTCGAGGCGGCGAAGATACTTGAGGGCGAAGGGATCAGCGCGAAGGTCGTCGACATGCACACGATCAAGCCGCTTGATGTCGATTGCGTCAAGGATTGCATTGAGAACATCGGCAAGATCGTCACGTCGGAGGATCACAACATCATGAACGGGCTGGGCTCGGCGGTGTGCGAGGTCGCGGCGGAGCTCGGTAAGGGCAAAGTCAAACGGATCGGCATTCAAGATCAGTTCGGCGAGTCGGCTCCCTATGAGCGTCTCATGGCAAAGAACGGCATCACCGTCGAGGGGATCGTCGCGGCGGCGAAGGCTCTTCAATAAAAATTTATCGGAGGGATTTTTGTATGTTGGACTTCAACGGACAGGTAGCTATCGTTACGGGCTCGGGCTCTCAGCGCGGAATCGGTCGGTGCATCGCCCGCACGTTCGCCAAGCAAGGCGCGCAGGTGATCGTCGCCGACATCAACGAGGCGGGCATCAATGAGACGGTCGAGATCATCAAGGGCGAGGGCGGCAAGGCGGACGGCTTTAAGCTCGACGTCACCAACGAGGAGTCGGTCAAGGCATTCGTGCAGAACGTCGTCGACAAGTACGGCAGGATCGATGTGCTGGTCAACAACGCGGGCATCTCTCAAAAGATCACCGTCGATGCCATGACGCTCGAGGATATGAAACGCATCTTCAACGTCAACATGTTCGGGCTGTTCCTGATCACGCAGGCATGCGCTCGAGTGATGCGCAAACAGAAGTACGGGCGCATCGTGAGCCTGTCGAGCGTGAGCGCAAAGCGCGGCGGAGGAGTATTCGGCGGCGCGCACTACTCTGCATCGAAGGCGGCGATCCTCGGCTTCTCCAAGAACCTCGCTCGTGAGGTCGCCGAGGACGGCATCACCGTCAACTGCGTGTGCCCGGGCGCGATCAATACCGACATTCGCAAGGCGATGGAAGGCTCCGAAGAGGACGACAAGCGTTTGGCGCAAGACATTCCGATGAAGAGGATCGGATTGCGCGAAGAGGTCGCCGACACGATCGTATTCCTTGCGTCGAAAGAGGCGGGCTACATCACCGGTGAGGACATCGACATCAACGGCGGCTCGCACATGGATTGATCATCAACTGATCATTGATTGATCATCGATTGGCGATCGAAATTTAGAAACTCGGATTGGGGGCGGGAGGTGCCGCGGGGCATTGACCGCCCCTGCTTTGTTTAGTACAATGCTGTAAAACGAAGGAGGCGAATTCTTTGGAAGTAATTGCCGGAAGTATTTTCGTGATCATGTACGCGGTGATCGTTTCGGAGAAGATTCATCGAACGGTCGCGGCGATGATCGGTGCGGTGCTGATGATGTTGCTGGGCATCTTGAGCCAAGAGGTGGCGCTCCATCACATCGACTTCAACACGTTGGGACTGCTGACGGGCATGATGATCCTGGTCGGCGTGACGAGCAACACGGGGCTGTTCGACTTCGTGGCGATCCGCGCGGCGAAGGCAGCCAACGCCGAGCCCAAAAAGATTTTGACGTACCTCGGGATCATCACGGCGGTGTTCTCCGCGTTCCTCGACAACGTCACGACGGTGCTGTTGATGGTGCCGGTCACCTTCTCGATCACCAAACAGCTCGAGCTCAACCCCATGCCCTTCCTGTTGACGCAAATCATGGCATCGAATATTGGAGGGACGGCGACACTTATCGGCGATCCCCCGAATATAATGATCGGATCGGCGGTCAAGGAGCTGACATTCATGGCGTTCATCGAAAACCTTGCGCCGCTGGTCATTGTCGAGATGATCATCGTGATCTTCATCTTCGAACGCATCTACCATAAGGACCTGCAAACTCGTCCCGAACTTCAACGGGAACTGATGAAGCGCAACGAGTACGAGTCGCTGAAGGATCGCGCGTTGCTCAATCGGTCGCTGTTCGTCATGGGCTTGACGATCCTCGGATTCTTTACGCATCAAATTCATCACGTCGAGTCGTCGTTGATGGCGTTGACGGGAGGATTTTTGCTGTTGCTGTTGGCGGGCGGCGGACATCATTTGGTTGAGACGACGATGAAATCAAAAGTCGAGTGGGCGACGCTGTTCTTCTTCATCGGACTGTTCATCGCGGTCGGCGGACTGATCGAAGTCGGGATCATCGGCAAGATGGCGAAGGCGGCGATAGAGATCACCGGCGGCGACGTGACATTGACCTCGTTGCTCGTGTTGTGGTTGAGCGCGATCGTCTCATCGGTGCTCGATAACATTCCGTTCGTCGCGACGATGATCCCGTTGATCCAAGACATGGGATCGATGGGCATCAGCAATCTCGAGCCGATCTGGTGGTCGCTGGCACTCGGTGCATGCTTGGGCGGCAACGGCACGCTGGTCGGAGCGTCGGCGAATCTGATCGTGGCAGGCTTGGCGGCTGATCGCGGCGTGCGCATCACCTTCATCGACTACTTCAAGATCGGCTTCCCGATCATGATCTTCACGATCGTTCTCTCGACCGTTTATGTCTACTTACGTTATTTGATCTGAGGAGGTTTCAATGATGAAAAAGTTTTTGGCAACACTGGCTGCGCTGTGCTTGATGACCGGCTCGGCATTTGCGGCGAAGGACAACGGTACCGTTTATCAAATGGCGCCCATGCAGTCGCTTGCACTCGGAGGCTTGGAAGGATTCATCACCGTCGGCGAGCTCAAACAGTTCGGCGACACCGGCATCGGCACCTTCGACGGGCTCAACGGCGAGATGATCGTCCTTGACGGCGTCGTCTACCAAGCGATCGCCGACAGCTCGATCGTGGTCGTCGACGACAAGGTTACCGTTCCGTTCTCGAACGTCGCCAAGTTCCGCGCGGATTTCAAATCGAAGTTGACGGCGCTCTCGACAAAGTCATCGCTCGAGGAGCAGTTGAATAAGCTGGTCGACAAGCATGGGCGCAACTCGTTTTACATGATCAAGCTCGAGGGCTCGTTCAATCGGATCGATTTCCGAAGCGAGTACGCTCAACAGAAACCTTACCCGACGCTGTTGAAGGCGCTCGAGAAGTCTCAAACCGAGTTTACGATGAACGATGTCGACGGAACGATCGTCGGGCTCTATTGCCCCGCGTACATGGGCGGGCTCAATGCGGTGGGCTGGCACTTCCATTTCATCACGAGCGACAAGACGCGCGGCGGTCATGTGATGGAGCTCGACCTCAAGAGCGGCAAGGTTGCACTCGACAAGCTCAATCGGTTCGAGATGCTCCTGCCCGACCTCAAGACGTTCCAAGCTCGCGACTTCACCGTCGACTCCAAGAAGGACATCGTCAAGGCGGAGCATGGCAACGTGCATTGAAATTTGATCGATGGGAGTTGAGATTTGATGCGCAAAAAATTTTTGATGCTGCTCACTCTGTTGATGCTGCTCCTGTCGACGGTGGTTCATGCCGCCGACTATCAACTCGAGAAGGTCTTGGTGTTCTCGCGACACAACATTCGAGCGCCCTTGACGCGCAACGCTTCAGTGCTCAACACCATGACGCCGCATCAGTGGTTTAATTGGACGTCGGCGCCGGGCGATCTGTCGTTGAGAGGCGGCGAGCTAGAGACGCTCATGGGTCAATACTTTCGCAAGTACCTCGTGAGCCAACGGTTCATGTCCGAGAATTACATTCCCACCGGCGACGAGTTCCGCTTCTACTCAAACACTCGCCAACGCACCATCGCCACCGCTCAATATTTTTCGAGCGGCATGCTCCCGATCGCCAACGTTCGCATCGAGCATCAAGCGGACATGAGCAAGATGGACCCGGTCTTTCATCCCAAACTTACGATCGTCAACGATAAATTCATCGCCGAAGCCACTCGACAGCTCAACATGATGGGCGGCGCCGAGGGACTCAACGGCGTCAACAAATCATTGACGAACAATTATCTGCTGCTCGAGAAGGTGCTCGACTTCGATCAATCGAAGATGCATTTGGAGCAGGGCATCGAGCATTTCAGCGCGAAAGATATCGAGCCGGTGTTCGAACTCAACCAGGAGCCTTCGTTGAGCGGCGTGAGCTCGTTGAAGCTCGCCAACCAAGCCGCCGATTCGTTGATCCTTCAGTACTACGAGGAGCCCGACGCCAAGAAGGCAGCCTTCGGTCATAAGCTCAAGCCCGCGCAGTGGGAAGCGATCTCTCAGATCAAAGACGTGTACGGCGACGTGCTGTTCGGCGCGCCGGTCATCGCGACCAACGTGGCGCACCCGCTGTTGAAGTTGATGCGTGATGAGCTCGCGCTCGACAGCCGCCGCTTCACCTTCCTCTGCGGACATGATTCGAACATCGCGAGCATACTCTCCGCTCTCAACGTTGAGTACTACAGCCTGCCCGATACGATCGAGAAGAAGACGCCGATCGGCTCAAAAATTTTGATCGAGAAGTGGAGGGGCTCGGACGGTCAGGAGTATGCGACGTTGAGTCTGGTCTATCAGTCGACCGATCAGATCCGCAATCGTACCATGCTCGATCTCGACAACCCGCCGCAAATTTATCGTCTCAAGTTGCGCGGGCTCGACAAGAACATCGACGGCTACTATCGATTTGCCGACGTTCAACATCGATTCGCGGAGGCGATCGACGCCTACTATCAACTGCAATAGGAGGGAGTTCAAATGCAGAACCTGTTTAATGAGCTGCTTGACGAATACCGCAAGCAGGGATTGCATTTCCTCAACATCAAGACGACGCGTCGGGATTTGTTCTTCGTGCTCGACGACAGCTATTATCTGACGTATCGGGACGCGTCGAAGGAGATCGTGTTCAGCATTCCGATCAAGCCCAAGGCGGGCTCGGGGGCGAAGGTCGTCTATCAGTACAACACCAACAATCGCCCGCTCGATAATTGGTTTGATGATGTGGTGTGCAAGGAGTTTGCCGAGATGGACGACCGCGACAATTACCTCGACCCGAATTTCAACGACATCGAGATCAGTTACATGAACGAGGATCAGAAGGTGCCGCTGAAAAAATTTTTGGCGGTGCTGCCGCGGACGGAGTACAAGGTGCTCGGCAACATGATCTTTTTCAAGCGGATCGGTTCGGACGTGCGGAAAGTCGAGAAGGCGTACCATCAGGAGGAGCGGAGCATCAATCCGCTGATTCGGTACTGGCTCAACTCGGACGAGATCAAGCCGTCGGTATATGAGCTGGTCAATCCGATCGAGGCGTTGACGATCAACGTCGAGGACATTGAGGAGATCACGGGGCGCCCGACGAATGCGCGGTTCGTGTTCGACGACGGTTCGATCAGAATGCTCAGGGACATTCTCAACAGTCAATAATATGAACGGGAACCATAAAAGAGTGATGGCGGTCGGCGACCTGCACGGCTGCCTCACTCCGTTTTTATCGCTGTATGCTCGTCTCGACGTGACGGACGATGATCTGATCATCTTCCTGGGCGATTACATTGATCGCGGCGATGAGAGTCTGGCGGCGCTCGAATGGATCGGTCGGGAGTCACTGAAGCCGAATGTGATCGCATTGCGCGGCAACCATGAGCAGACTTTGCTCGACTGCATAGCGGGGCGTTTTGCGAATCGATTTTACGGCAGCGGGATCGGGACGTTGAGAGAGGTACGCGAGGCGGCGAAGACCGATCCGACCTTGCCGTTGAGGATCGTGCAGACGATCCGGCGCATGCCGTTGTACCATCGCATGGAGATCAACGGGCGTGAGCACATCTTCTGTCATGCGGGCGTCGATGCGTTGAGCGATCCGAATCCGTTGATCGAGACGCAGGACGCCGATCGGATCGTTTGGGTGCGCGAGGAGTTTTATCGGCACTACGAGGGCGATGCGATCTATGTGGTGGGTCACACGCCGGTGCAGTTCCTCGGTCAACCGCCGTTGCCGATCAAGCGCTTTGACGATCGAAACATTTGGTTGATAGACACGGGCTCGTGTTGTGTGGACAGCGGGCGGATCACGTGCTTGGATTTGGTGAGCGAGAAGTTTTGGCAGACGGAGCGGATCGGTTGCGGGTCGATGGTGTTTTGAATCGGAGGTGAGCAGATGGATTACAAGCGGGTGCTGGCGTTCGGCGACATGCATGGGCACTTCTCGAAATTCATGACGCTGTATGAGCGGGTAGGCGTAACGGACGAGGACTTTGCGATCTTCTTGGGCGACTACATTGATCGCGGGACGGAGAACGTCAAGGCGTTGAAGTGGATCATGTCGGAGGCGCGCAAGCCGAATGTTATAGCGTTGAGAGGCAACCACGAGCAGATGATGTTCGACTCGATCATGCACAACGATCTCAATTGGTATTTCAACGGCGGGCTCAAGACGCTGATGGAGATCCGCGCGGAGGTGAAGTTGCGCCCCGAGTTCATCACGGACGCGATCACATTCATACGCGAGCGCCCGTTGTACCATCGCATGACGATCGACGGTCGGGAGTATGTGTTTTGTCATGCGGGCGTGGACGCGCACGAGGATCATGATCCGTCGGTTGAGGCTCAAGACGAGATGAAATTGCTTTGGGTTCGAGAGGACTTTTATAATTACTATGAGGGCTCGGCGACGTACGTGGTGGGTCACACGCCGGTGCAGTATCTTGACGTTGAGCCTCCGTATCCGATCAAGGTTGGTGGTCGAAACATCTGGATGATCGACACGGGATCATATTTCGACGGCGGGAAAATCTCCTGCCTCGACGTAAAGTCCGAACGCATCTGGCAATCGGATTGACGCAATAAAAAAGCCGCTCCACGCTCGGGGGCGGCAATATTTTTTACTTCATGAACTTGGTTGCCATATCGATCAGCCTGTCGGCGTACTTCTTCCAATCGGTTTTATTCTGAATGACGGTGTCCGCGGTGATCTTCTTATGTTCGGTGAGCATTTCATCGTTTGTGTCGAACCGCCCATCTTCCAAGTTCATCACTCGAAACAGTTCGATGATGCCGTCCAATCTCCCGGGTGTGTTGAAGGAACTCGCCTCGGAGGTTATTTCTTTGTTCGCGATGAAAATGACCGGCGTGTTCAATCCCAAGGCGGGCAGTGCGGCATGAATTCTGCTCGTGATCAATAGTTTGGCAGAGGCGTATGTTTTGATCAGTGACTCCGCCGTCTGCAACAAATCATCGTTTGTCACCTTCCCGCTCATGTCCACGTCCAGCCAATGCGTTATGTATCGAGCATCGAGCAGCAATCTTCGCTCGAACTTGCGAACGTATGTCGAATAAAATATCGCCGCCTTATAGTAGGGACGAAAAGGATTGGTGCTCCTGTCCAGGAAGCCGGTCGGCGAGTACACTCGAAAAAAATCCTTCCTGCCCAATCGGATCACGTTTGGCGCATGCCTTACCATCAGCCATAATCCTCGAAGGAAATTCTTCCAATGAAACGTCGTCCGCTCATCTTTCCGCTCGACGATGGGAGGTATGTCGAAGTACGGATCAGTGATGCATACCGTTTTTCTGATTTGATTCGACGGAACGGAATATTTTTTCCCCAGCGTCAAAGTCATGCAACCTGAGAAATACGCCGGCACCCCGACGGATTTCAAGAGATGTTCGGTGTAACGATCACGACAGCCCACCGGCGCGTGTCGTCTCAAGAATTCGATGCCTTTATCCGTCAGAAGTTTATGCGCGCGCAACGGCGATATATATGCATAGAAATCAGCAACGGCTCGACGTACTCGGAAGGCGGCCAGTTTTCTGCGCGCCATTGGAACCAACCGTTCATGATGAGCCGCGTCTTATGCTCGTCCTTTGGGTGATACTTATCGAGCTCCTCCTGCTCCAAATACTCATCAACTTTATCAATGTATTGGCGCGTGGCGACCGCCTGTATGTAATCGCCGATGTTCTTGCACACAAAAGCTCTGCCGCGCGCAAAAGGGAATTGCGTCATGAGACCTCGCGACTGATTCATCGCAATGTCCCTCCCCTCAACGCATTTTTATTTCGAGCTGACGATCTCGACGCGATTGACGGATATGCGTCTGTCCTCGTCCGAAGGCAACCGTTCGTAGTCATCGCCGTAGTGTCGAGCGAGATATTTTTTCGGCTCGCGGAACGTCGAGAGCGTGAGCCCTTCGAAAGTGCAGGTCGTCTCCGGAAAACACCATTCGGGTTCGAGTATAATCTTCGATGCCGACCAAACAATATATTTGATCCTGCCATCGTCACTCGTACCCGGCACATAGCCCGCTGTTTTTCGCAGAAGATCATTGGCGTATATCCGTTTGAACATCTCATCAAGAGTAAACCCGTCACCCCCCCCCCGTTTACAGCGTCGGATCAAATAGCTCAAGTGCTCGGCATTGATCGCATGGATCGTTTCGTTCTCAGGAACCGTCGCCAGCTTGTACAGATCAATCCAAACGCCGTTGTACTTGTAAGAGTCCTCGCCGGGAAAAGTTCGCGAGTGCTTGTCCCTCACCTTGAGCCAACCATGATAATAGCAGGGCTCTGTCTCATTGCACTGAACGATCATCGATTCGGGCAGTTCGCTCATCAAAAATCGTTTGGCATCATCGCAGCATTCCTCCGCAAGACATATGTCAATGTCGTCGTCCCATGGAATGAACTTACCCGTCGTCAACGCTCCGAGCAAAGTGCCGCCGCATATCATGTACCTTATCCCATGCTTGTCGAACACATCTTTCACGCAACGCAACATCTCCAATGTTCGAGCGTGCAGATAATTCATCATGTCCGCAGGCAACGCAGAGTAATGAAATCCTTTGTATGCTTTCGAGCGGCTCAAGTACTCACTCATTCAATCCTACCGCCTTGTCTTCAAATATATTCTCCCGCCGTCATGCGGAAGATGCTGCCGGTCATTATCTTCGATTCATCGGACATGAGATAAATGAGCGCGGCAATGTAATCCATCGGCTCCGGCATTTTTCCCATCGGAAGATGAGCGGCAGCTCGACGACGCAATTCCTCTTCGGATTCGCCGAGTGCACTCCTCAAAGCGAGTTCCCCCTCTGTCGCCGTCCAACCCAACGTCAAGTAGTTACAACGAATTTTTTCGGAGGCGTAATTCTTCGCTATGTGCTCGGACAAGGTTATGAGCACACCCTTCGAACACGCATAAGCCGCGCGATCCTTTTCTCCTCCCCAAGCATGCGCCGAGCCCGTCAAGACGATCGACCCGCCGCCCGACATCCTCATATACTTCACTGCCTGCTGACAACAGAAGAACGCCGCTTTAAAATTCACGGTCATAACTTCATCGAAGGTCGCTTCATCGCATGTGTCCAACGGCGAGACGGGCGTCACACCCGCATAATTAAAAAACCCGTCGATGTGCTTGAATCTCTTGTAAGCCTCGTCGAATAAATTTCTGCAGTCTGCAATCCTTTTAATATCCGTACGAACAAAAACGGCGTCAGACCCCGAAGAGCAAATGCTTTCAGCGATCCGATGACCGGCTTTTTCATCGCGACCGCCAAGCACGACCTTTGCTCCCTGAGCTCCCGCCGCCTTTGCGAAAGCACAACCAACTCCCTTGGTTCCGCCGGAAACGACAATGACTTTATCCGTCAATCGTCCCATACTCATAAAAAATCACACCTCGAAATTTCATTTCAAACCGAGCGCCTCATCAGGATCGAATCCTTTCAATAAAAGATCATTACCCGCCTCGTCGAACGCTCGAACCGTACTCATGTAATACTTCAACGCATTCGACAGCTCACGTTTATCATCGCAGACAAGGTACAGCCGAGCAAGTACCTGCTTCTCCGTCCCGATCCAATCTGTCAGTACCTCATCTCCCTCATACAGCCGTTGAATGCTTGCTTGCACCCGCGGATCGTCTCGCCAACGATCCAAGCCCTCAATCCGAACGATCTTTCCGCATCTCGAAAGGAACCATAAAGTTGCAGCGTACTTGCCCCGCAGTCGAGCATCGTCCTCCTTACTCAAATCCGTGTCGCCTTCCGAACCTGTCAAAGCAAACCGTATCAGCATCTCGGCTTGATCAAATCCATGGATCGCCTTCATCAGAATGTGAGGCGCCTCTCCCTGCAGTCGAAATCCCGTGTCATAAACGTAGAACTCGTTGCCATCAAAGAACGCCGACAACATCAGCACGCCGTTCATGATCCCCGCGTCTCTGAACATGCGTAACGCCTTCTCATGCATCTTCTCAAAGTACTCGTCGATATGCTTTGAAGGATACGTCCCGCCCAAGCACACTCTACTCAACCCCGGCTGTTCGTCCGTCGTGTACCGATCATAAATGCAGGAGGCGGAGCAATATCCGTCTTTGAACGTGTAATACAATCCCATGTCGTCACAACGCATGTACTTCTCGACGAGGAATCGTCTGCTCTTGGAAACCCTCAACGCCTTTTCAACGCCCGCCCTCAACTCATTCACATCATAAGCCACCGTCATTCCCAGACCGCTGCAACTGTCCACCGGCTTAACCATCACCGGAAAGATGATCCTCTCAACATCTTCGGCGCGCATATTCTCATCGAGATGATACTCGGGTATACCTCGAATGCCGTGGCGCTCGCAGAACGCTTTAAAGGTGTCCTTGCGCGAAAAAATTTCTGTGATCCTCCGCGTCGCATAGCAGGGCAACTCAAGCCTCTCGCATACCGCACAATAAACGGGCACAAGAATATCCGCAACGCCGACGAGCACCCCATCAACGCGCTCACTCCTCGCCAATCCCACCAAACCCTCAACGTCAAGACCATCAACATCGAAAGCGCGCCAAGCATGTTTCTTCGCAGGATCACCCGCTCGATTACTCGTGACCAACGTCCTTATCCCCATGTCGTTCGCCTTCTCGACCAAGGGAACCGTCTCGGGATTCGCTCCAAGGATCAATAACTTCTTTCCAATCAAATCGCTCATCATTTCAAATCAACTCTCATCGCCCGTTCGTCAAAGTAAAACGCTCGCCTTGCCGCATGATGCAAAACGGTAAACCCTTATCTCTCACGAGCTCATAAAATTTCCCAACATCACCATGGTGCGCGGCAAACATCCCGTAGTGACATGGAATTGTAATCCCGGGACGAAGCAATTCCGCAAGCTCGACACATTCAGCCTCGTTCATATTGCCAAACGCCCCGTTGATCGGCGCTATCAAAACGTCCAAGTCATCGGGAATATTATTTAGCCTGTCCGTCCTCAAACATGTGTCGCCAACCTCGTAAATTGATTTCCCGTCCACAAAGACGATCACGCCCACCGCATCCGGAGCACTCTCACCATGATCGCAATCGACAAACCGCAATCGGAAATCCCCAAACTCAACGCAATCCCCGGGCGCAACAAAGCAAATCTGCTCCTCGTGATACCACAGTCCCAACCTGTCGATCAGACCGCGACACTCGAGTGAACACAGCAGTCTCGTCCTGCCGTTCGCCAGCATCATCGGCACGCTATCAACATCAAAGTGATCCAAATGCGCATGCGTACATACGATCAGATCAAACTCAATGTCCGACGGCGAAAGAATTTTGGGCAGCAATCTTTTAAAACCGACATGCCCTTCAAATCTCTCAACACAATCCGACAAGTAAAGATCTACGCCCATAATTTGCCCCGAGAATGATTTGATCACATATCCCGCTTGCCCCACCGAAAAAAGATGCGTCCGCCCGCGTTCGGCATTCAAAACCTCAAGCGCAAAATCATTCAAGTCTCGCTTCCTCCCCATGCGCGCCGACTTTCAAATACTCGTCCAGCGCCAACCGACATGTCTCATTCGTCACGGTCACCGTCAATATCTTGTCCTCACTCACGCCGCAAGCCGCAATCCTCGCCCTCGCCTCCTCAACGAAATTCGGATTGAGATTAAGAATGAGCACATTGTCAAAGTCCCGCGCGGATATCCGATCAACAGGATCTACGTCCATGCAATATCGTCGATACTCCCAATAATCGTCGTCGACCCACGCCGCGATCTCACAGGCATTATCTTCCGCAATGCGTTTCATGAACTGCTGACCGAACGTTCCCGCCCCATATGCAATAATTCTCCGCCCTCGAATGTCCTCCGAGAAGGGAAACGCACTCAACTTCGGATCTGAAGAATCGAGCTTCCCGCCCGCTCTGACGATGTACATTCCCAACATGAGTTCGGCAATCTGCCTTTCAGTCTCGTACTCAACGGGCAGATTTTTGGTTGTACTCTTCAAATGCATGTACAAAAGTCTGAGCCTCGTCGCCGCCCTCTTGAAATCTTCCTTGGACTTTAACATGGAACTCGAGCGCTGACGGTAGCGGTACTCGTAATTATCAATGACACATACCCGCTTGCTCTCCAAAACGAGAGGATACACGACTGCGGCATCTTCGCCCACCGTTATTCGCTCGTCAACGGCATTTTGTTTGGGCAAAAGCTCTTCACGCTTAAATAATTTATTCCACACATAACTCGTCAGCCCGTATCGAAAGAAGGTCCCAAATGACATTATTTTTGAGAACATGTCCCGCAATGCATCACCTTCATATACACCGGCGTCGATTGCATTGGAGATGCATAGTCTCTTTGAAAAGAAATCACGACTGAAACCGGTGGCAACGACATCGGCATGTGTCTCCGTCATCGCAGTGTACAGAGACTGAAAAAAATTCGGCTCAACCCAATCGTCCCCGTCCACATAACCGACGTAATCTCCTCGCGCGATCGACAGCCCCGCCTTGCGAGCAGACACGAGCCCGCCATTGTCCTTGTGTATTACTCGAATGCGCTTATCCTTCTCGGCGTACAGATCACACAGCTCCGAGCATAAATCCGTCGAGCCGTCATCGACCAGAATGATCTCAAGCTCTTCGTACGTCTGATTGATGATGCTCTCAATGCATCGACCCAAATATCGCTCAATGCCGTACACCGGAACAACAATACTCAACAGCGCACCCAACTGCCATGACCTCCCGAGCGGAGCATTTGTACTGTCCGTTTTTTTTTTTCACTTTAATTGTAACACATTGATCCGCTCAAGTCAATCGGGCTCGCGCCATCGAGCATGCTCATTACGATCATGATGAGCGCAAACAAAAAAGCTGCTCGCGATGAGCAGCCTTATTTTTTTATTCGATCGTCAGAACGCGCCGCCGACCGAGAAGTGCACGCGTCCGCCTTGAGAGCCGCGCCCGTAGTCCAAACGCAACGGTCCCAACGGAGTCATTAACGCGATACCCATGCCGACCGAGCCATGGAAGTCGTCAAAGTCAAAGCCCGAGTCCCACGCCGCGCCCCAATCGGTGAACAGCGCCCCTTGAATTTTGTTGAACAGCGGGAACCGATATTCGAGCGTGCCCGCCGTCATTCGCTCGCCGCGGAACTGATCTTCGCGGTAGCCGCGCAAACTGTCTTGCCCGCCAATCCGATATTGGTTGAACTCCGAAATATCGCCATGCCCGATGCCCGCCTTCGCGCGCAACGCCCACACCTGCACGTGCCCCGCTTTGAAGAAGCTCTGATGATCGATGCCGTACTTCTGAAAGTCGAAGTCGCCGCCCAGCCAGCCGCCAAACTCCGCCGACAAATTCACTCGCGATCCTTCCGTCGGATTGTAAATGTTGTCGCGCGTGTCCGTCACATGCTCGAGCGTCACCGAACGCGTCGTCCCGAAATTTTTACGCCGCCACTCCGAACCTTCCGCTCCCGATCGATTGCCCTGGTTGCCGCTCGACACATGTTTGACGTAATCATCTTTGCGGTGCCTCATCGTCACGTAGTTCGTCGAGTACTCGCTCATCGGTCGGCTGAACGTGAACTCGCCGCCCGAGTACTTGCGCATGTACTCCTCTTTCAAACGCCCGCGCGTATCATAATCATCATATTCGTATGTTCGATTGTAGACCCGCAACAAGCCCGCCGTCTCTCGATGATCCAACCACGGTCGACGATACGAAAACACAATGCCATGCGCGTCCTCGTCGTCGCCGCTCATCTCATACGTCACGCTCACCGCGTCGCCCACGCCTCTGAAGTTCGTGTCCGCTATCGACACCATTCCGATGATGCCGTCCTCGCTCGAGTAGCCCGCGCCCACACCGAACGTGCCCGTCCGCTTCTCCTTAACGTTGATCTCCATCACTACCGCATTCGGCTCAACGCCCGGGTTCATCTTGATGTTGACGTCCTCAAAAAATCCCAGATTGTACACGCGTTGCATCGAGCGCCGCGCGGACTTCGCATTGAAGACCTCGCCCGGCTGTTGACGCATCTCGCGCAGGATCACTTTGTCCTTCGTCTTCTTGTTGCCCTTCACCGCATAACCTTCGAGCACGCCCTCATTGATCTTAAGATGCAACACGCCGTCCTTGTCGAGATTCATGTCGGTGACCTTCATCAAAATATAACCGTCGTCCCGATAGCGCTGCTGCAGTTCCTCAATGTCCTCCTCGAGCACAGAGCTGTTGAGCACCTCTCCCTTGCGCATCGTCAGTACCTTCTCAAGGTCTTCGAGCTTCTCAACTTCATTGCCGGTGATCTCGATGTCCTTCAGGATCGGATTCTCCATCAGATGATACTTGATCACCACGCCCTCCGGCACCTCGTCAACCGTCTGATACATATCATAAAAATATCCCGTGTTGAGGATCGAGTCGCGATCACGTACCACCGCAGGCAACGTGAAGGTGTCGCCCGGGTGTTGCATCATCGCCGCCTTCACCGTCGGCAACGTCTTGTCCGACGCGCCGTCAAATTCGATATCAACGATCGTCTTGCCGTCGTACTGCTTCATCATCTCAATGAATTGATCGTTGCTCACCGAATGCTCCTCGGGCTCAAGCGGAAATTGATCAGGCTCGGTCGGTTTCGGCTCGATCGGTTTCGGCTCTTCAGTCGGTTGCGCCAACGGTTGAGTTACCGTCGGCTCTTCGATCGGTTGCGTCGTCGGCTCCTCAGCGGGCTCGTCCAACGGTTGAGTTACCGTCGGCTCCTCTGCGGGTTCCTCTTCGATCGGTTGAGCAAACGGTTCCGATACCGTCTGCTCAGAAAATGTTTCCGTCTGATCCTCTTGCGCATACACCGGCGCCGCCGTCCATGCCAAGCCCGCCGTCAGCAACGTCACCAACGCCGCCGCTCGAGCTCGCTTTATCCTTCTCATCACGCTCAAAAATTACTGCCTCCTTCATTTCGCTCTCAGTATCTGCCCCGCATCGAGCATCAACTGTTGCATGTCCTCGTTGGGCACCGCCGCCGACATCGGTTCATATGTCGGTTCGTACGTCGGTTCTTCATACGTCGGTTCATACACCGGCGCGCTCACCGATTCATATTCGATCGGCTCCTCGATCGGCTCGTATGCCGCCGCCGAATACTCGATCGGATCATACGGCGGTTCATCGATCGGCTCCTCGATCGGTTCATACTCGATTGCCTCATACGTCGGTTCGAATTGATCGATTGTCGGCTCGGGCGCGGGCACCTCGACCAGAGTATCGGGTTGGAGCGTCGGCGTCTGATCGAGCAACGAAATTTCGCTTTCCGATTGCTGCTCGACCGTCTGAATGATCGGAGGTACCGACGTCACTTCGTTTGAGTCCGCCGTCCGATCGCTCAACACCACCGCCCCCGCTATCATCAACGCCGTCAACGGCGGAATTACTTTCTTGATCCACGAACGATGCGACGCTCGAGTTTGAGCCAGTTCCGCTTTGGCGAGCATCAATTTCAGATCGCCTTGCACGTCATTTTCTCTCTCGAGCGACTTGTCTGCCTGAAGGAGCCACGCTCGCGCGGCCTGAATGTGTCGGCGCAATTTGATTCGTCTTTCCTCCATTGTCAACACCTTCGTTCCTGTCGATAATCGCCTTGATTATATCACAGTGCCGGCATATCGTATACATCAAAAATTTTTCATGAAACGAGAGAGCATGCCTCGGATTCGTTTGATGCCCTGCTTCTGCAATCGATAGATGTGCGACACGCTCAACTTCAATTGCCCCGCCACCGTCGTCGCCTCCCGGCTCTCGATGTAGATCGATTCGAGCACGGTTCGTTCGTTATGCGGCAGTCGTTCGAGCGCGGCATGCAGATGATCGAACAACACATGCGATTCGACGAGTTCAGCCACCGACGGACCGTCGTCCGAAAGCTGATCGGCTTGTTCGGAGTAATCGGCATCTCTTGACGGGAGTGCTCGTCCTTGTCGGCGCAGGAAGTCAAACATTCTTCCTCGAATGCGATGGACGGCGTAGAGGCTGAACGCCACGCCGCGAGTCGGATCGTAATTCTCAACGGATTCGATCAGCCCGACGGTGCCCTCTTGGATCAGATCCATGACGTCGGGCATATCTCGATAGGGCAGAGCCTGTTTGAAAACGAGCGGCTGATACGATTCGATCAGTCGGCTCCGCGCGGAATGATCATTAAATGATTTCAATTGACGCCAGAGATATTTTTCCTCGTCGGGCTCGAGCGTCTTGACCTTGGCGAGTTCACGCATATACCTTTCCACAGTATTCACCTCCCATCAATCATTGAAACTGTTTGGAATGACGAGCGGGCTTAAAATTTCCAACGCGCTTCGACGCCGAAGATGAAATCATGATTCTCGCGCTCAACCGTCAAGCCCACATTGTTGTTGAGATCGTATTGGACGCCGTATCGATTGATGTTGTCGCCTCCAATGCCGCGCGTGTACTTCAGCATCACGTTGTCGGTTATGTACTTGCCCAGCTGCACGTTGTATTCTTCCTCGTCCTTATTGTCCTCCTCACGACCGTGATGATCGAACGCCGACCCCGAGCCGCGCGAGATCGTAAATTGATCGAAGCCGAGCGTCTTGCGAACCGCGCCCTCGATCTCCGACAGGAAACTCAATTGCAGACCGAGTGTCAAGATGTCTCGAGCATCAAGCTCATTCTCGCCGCCCTTCTGGTAGGCGTCGCGGAACGTCAGCAGCTGAATGATCTCCTCCTGCGTCATCTCCGGCGACGACGTCAATTGGAAGTTCATGTTGTTTGACAACTGCCCGTCGAAGTGCAGGAACACCTTCGCTTGAGTGAGTTTCGATTCGGCGTCGAAGGTCACCGACGGGACGAAGCTCGCCAATTGATTGAATGACGCCTCGCCCTCTTGAATTTTGAAGATCGTCTTGAGATAGTTGAGCGTGCCTCCGCGCTTGACCGAGAGAGTTCCCGACGGCTTGAGGAAACGCGTCGAGCCTTCATAGTGCACGTTGCCCGTCAAATACATGTCATAGAGATAAGGACTGTAGAAGTGCACCTTATTGCCCAGGTTGATCGCCACGTCGAGAATGATATGCGGCAACTCGCCTTCGCTCTCGGGGATCGTCGGCACCGAAACCTGGCAGTTATCGAAATCGATGTGACCGCTGATCTTCGGTAGCCGTCCCATTCGGAAGAAATCATCTTCGCCGAGCTCAAATTCCATCGACAGCGGACCGTTGAAGAAATCCGATTTGATCCCGAGCTTGTCGGCGACGAATTTGAAGTTGTAATCCGTCAGCGCAATGCCCTCGAACCCGAAGCCGCCCGTCAGTTCATACTTGCCCGCCCCGATCTGTCCGTCGAACCGATCGACCGTCATGCGATTGCCGGTGAAGTTGAGCGTCATGTTCATGTGCTCGACGATCGATTTGACATTCTTAAATTTGGTCGAGCCGTCGAGTATGGCGATCGTGCCGTTGACCAGAGGATGAGCCGCCGTGCCCGTCACGTGCAACGAGCCCTGCATCTGCCCCATCGCCCACGCCACATAATCGCTGATCACCGGCAACAAACTCAAATTCGCGTCGTCGAGCGTCACCGTCAGATCGAGCTGATCATGATCGTTGAGCTTGGACGGATCATTCTTCGCCTCCAATGAGATGAGCGGAACCCTGCCCTTGGCGCTCGCCTGATAAATTTTCTCCCCGACGGCGCGTTGCACGACGAAGTTTTTGACGTCTATAATGTTGCCGGCAAGATCGAACTCTCCGCGCATGAAATCGAATGATGCATTCTTCACCCCGCCGTTGACGGTCAACTCCGCATGAGCGATCGGATCGAATGAAGTTCCGCCGACCGTCACGTTGAGCGACGCGGTACCGTCCATGTCGGCGTCGATGCCCATTGCCTTCGAGAACATATCGAGCGCAAGATTGTCGGCGTTAAGAGTTAAGTTGAGAGGTCCGTAGAGCGCGCCCGAGCCCGTTGCCGTCACGTAACCTTCTTCGCCCTGATAGGCGTCGAGCTTATTGATGTACGCGACATGATTGATGAGGTTGAGATCGATGTTGATGTCGTGGACGTCCTCGCCGGCGATGGTGCCCTTGTCGATGGTGCCGACGATGTTGAGCGAAGGATTGTACATCGAGCCGCCGAAGCGAATATTGCTGTTGAGATTGCCCTTGAACAGATCGGTTTCGAAATTCGACAGCTTGAGGAGTTCGGCGATGCCGGCGTTCTTGACGACCGATGAGCCGTGCACGGTATTGGTCTGATAGTTGACGGCGCCGTGCACTTCGTAGGAGCCTTCGCCCTGATTGAAGCTGAGATTGTTGAGCAGAATCGTGTCGCCGTTCATGCCGACGTCGCCCAACACATTTGTGATCTCGACGCCGTTGAAGGTGAGCGAGTCGGCGATCAATTTGCCGTCGAAGATCGGAGTGTCATTGAGCGAACCGCCGATGATGCCCTCGAATTGTCCGTGCCCGCCGACCTCGTAGCCCTCGGGGAACTTGCCTTGAAGGCGACGCATATCGATGTCGTGGACGTCAACAACAAAATCCATGGCGGTGGTGACCTTGTCGATGGTGCCGTTCAAATCCATGTCGATCATGGGCGTGTTGATGTGGAAGTCCTGAACGCTGATTTTATTGCCCTCGACGTAATAATCGCCGTCCATGCTGTTGACGAGCATGCCGCGATACGAGCCGCGCCAGAAATGAATGTAGCCGACGACCTGAGGCTTGTCGAGCGTGCCGGTGATCTTGATGATGTTATCGACGTTGCCGGTCAAAGCCTGATCGGGCGCGACCAGCTCAATGATGTCTTCGGCTCGAGCGCCGACGGTATCAACCTGAAGTTCGATCGGTTGAGCTCCCGTCAAGCCGACGGTTCCCTTCGCCAGCCAATGATCCTTACCGTCCTTGGTGAGCGCAAAATCATCGACGCTGACCTCGTTGACGGTGCCGGTGGCGGAGAACTTGACGGAGTCGAAAGGCTGATTGAGCAGATTGCCTTTGAAGTGATTGCCCTCGCGCTTGGAATTGTCGATGGCGGTAAATTTGAGATCGACGGCGGGATTTTCGATCGAGCCCTTGATCGTCCCTTTGAAATCGGAGAGCCCGCTGATCAGTTGAGGAGCGGGTTGAGCGTAGGCGACGGGCAGGATCGAATCGGATTGCGGATCGGCGCGAGCGATGTTGACGTTGGCGAGCCCGGGCGGCAGAAATTTATTGAGGAAGGTGAGATCGACATGCCCGCCGTAGAAGTTGAGCGCGATCTCCCGTCCGATGTTGATGGTGCCCTCGACGCCGATCGAGCCGCGGTTTGGCAGTGACGCGCTGAGGTAATCTATGCGAAGTTCCTTGACCTCCGCATAGAACGACGTATCGATCTGAGTGATGGGAATGTCGCTGACGTAGATATCGTTGGCGGTCGCCGAGCCGTAGACTTTCAATTGATCGAGATCGTCGCCGATGCCGTTGATGCCGAGGTCGGAGGTGATGCGTCCGCTGATGCCCTCGAGCGCGGGAACGAAATCGCTCAACCGCGCGACGTCGACGGCGTAAGTTTTGACGTGAGCATTGAAGGCGAGATCGGCGGCTTGCAATTCGGCGTCGCCGCTGATCGAGCCGCCGAAGGTATTTGCGTTGAGGTTCGACAGATAGACGGCGTTATCGAAGTACTTGAAATGCGTTGAGATGTTGGAGGCGTAGAGCCCGTTGTATTCGATCGACGGGACTTCGATATCGGCTTCGACGAGCGGGCGTTCGGTGGTGCCGGTGAGTTGCGCGGTGAAGGCGGCAACGCTGTCGACGGGGATCGAGGCAAGCACGGCGCTCGGTTGGAAACGATCCGATTCGGCGTGAAGGTCGAAGTAGGGAGTATCGCCGTCGATGCGGATCGAGCCGTCGATGTTGGTGAACTGATTGTTGGCGGCAAGCTCCGCGCTCAATTTGATCTCCTTGTTGTTGAAGTTGACAGCGCCGTTGATGTGATCGATGGTGGTTTGCTCGACGAGAACGCCCGCGTCGGCGACGTTGGTACGACCGTTGAATTTGATCTCGTCGCCTTGTCGAGCTACGTTGATGTTGGCATTGTTGAGAACGCCGTAGAGGATTTCAACGCCGTCGGGAATTTTGTCGGCGGGAATGAACGGCAGATAATCTCGAACGTCGGCGCGGTCGGCGGTGACGTAAAATGTTTGGCGCGAGCCGAGAATTGCGACGTCGGCGATCAGATTGGTATCGAAGGCGGCGCCCTTGACATGCGCTTTGATGTTATCGGTGCCGTTGATGTTCACGTTGGCGTTGACGGCGCTGAGGTCGACGGGCTGTTGCTCGTAAGCGGTAGAGATTTGGTCGACGGTGCCGACGACGGAAATATTTTTTGTGCCGTCGAACTTGAGATCGGCGTTGAGATTTTGAGCATCGAGGGCGCCGAGCGATTCATCGAGACCTTCCGCGCGGAGCTTACCGTTGACGAGTTTGATATCGGCGCTGAAATTTGATTCGCCCGAGCCCGAAGTTTTGATGTCGTCGAAGTTCCAAGAACCGTCGGCGCGCTTGACGATGAAACCTTCGACGTCGGTGACGGTGATGTTGTCAACGGCGGCGGCGGGATCGTCGTAGAGCGCAAGGAGACGGAAGTTGATATCGGCTTGCTTGGCTCGAGCGATGACGTTTGAATTTCTGTCGTAGACGACGAGATCGGTCAATGAGATATCGCTCTCGTCGCGAGTGAGCTCGCCGATGGAGGCGCCGCCGATCTCAACGCGCGTGTTGATGAATTTCGAGATGTATTGAGCGGCGGTCGGCAGGAGATGTTGAAGCATTTCATTGCGATTGGTGTATATGTAAGCGGCGGCGGCGACGGCGACGGTGAGCAAGCCGACGAGCAGCCCGACGGCGACCTTCAAAAATTTTTTCAACGAGCTCGCCTCCCTTCAGTCATTCAGATTTTTAACAGGTCAACAGATTATTTTCAGCAATTATATCTTGTCGGATATCATTTAGCAACGCTTAAAAAAAAATACCGACCAAAAAATTTTTTGATCAGCATTTTAAATCATGACCGGCGATCGATCAATTGGATTCTACGAGTTCGGTCTGCAGAGGCTCCGCATCGTCGAGTCCGCTCATTCTGACCACGGGCGCCGGCTTCTCTGCCTTCGGCACCAACGATGCCTCATCGGTCAACGCCGCTTCCTCTCGAGCCTGATCGGCGGTCTTGCCCTCGTGCTCGGCGGTCACGTAACGCGTCACGTCGATGCTCACCGGTATGCCCATCGCATAATCGAGCTGAGCCTTCGCCGCGTTGTAGTTGTACAGCGCATAATAATAATTCGTGCGCGCCTCGGTCAATTTTTCTTCCGCGTCCATCACCGCCAGGTTGGTATCGACGCCCGCCGCGTACCGCACTTGAGCGATCTTATAATCCTCTTGAGCATTCTCGATTGCGATCGCCGTCGTGCCGATGTTCTTCTCGGCGGCACGGAGATCAAGGAACGCCTCCTGCACCGCCAATTGGATCGACTCGCGCGCCGCCGCCGCTCCCTCTTCGGTGCTTGCCAACGATGCGTCCGCCTCCTTGATCTGCGACGACGTCAAGCCGCCATCGAAAATATCCCACGACAAGCTCACGCCCGCCGTCCACGACTCGGTTATGTTGTCGCGGAACGGCTCCTTGCCGGTGATGTTTTTGGTGGCGACCGCATTGACGGTGGGACGATAGCCCGCCTTCAACGCCCGACGATTTGCTTGCGCCTGACGAACTTGGTAATCGCTTATCGCGCAATCGGGGTGGTTTTCGAGCGCATACGCCGTGCAACTCTCGAGCGTAAAATTATATTTCGAGTACGTCAACTGATCATGCAGTTGCAGGATCGTATCGGTCGGCAACCCGATAAAATTGTTCAGACGCGCCACCGCATTATCGAAGTTGTTCTGCGCGGAGACGAGACTTTGTTGAGCGTTGGCGAGACGAACTTGAGAGTAAAGCACATCGGATTTGGCAACCGTGCCCACGCGAAACTGCGCCGCAACATTGTCGAGATGCTCCTGCAGAGTGCGAACGGAACTCTCCTCGACCTCGATCATGTTGCGCGTATGAAGCACGTCGTAATAATATGAGGTTGCCTGCATGCGAATGCCCTGCAGAGTGTTTTCGAGATTGAGATCGGCAAGGTTGAGCGCCAGACGAGCCGCCTCGCGTTGCTCCTCAAGACGCTTGCCGGTGTAGAGCGGCATCGACAGCGTGGCGGTATTGCTCCAAGAATTATCGTAGCCGCTGCCCCGATAGGATTTACCGCCGACGCGCGAGCCGCCCATCGACCAGCTCAACGTCGGATTGGATTGGCGGCGCGCGTACGACAGAGACCAGAAGGCGGACTCTCGATTTGCGGCTGCCTGTTTGATGGTACGATTATTGGCAAAGGCGCGTTGTATGCTCTCATCAAGATCAATATCAATGACCTCGGCAGCCTCGACGGTGTGGAGGGCGAAACTCATCAGACCGGCGAGGAGCAAAGCAGTCAGCTTCTTCTTTATTACCACTTGAAATCTCACTCCAATCTATAGCGAAGTAATTTTAATTCAGATCGCGCCGTAATGCAATTTATTTTTTTCGAGCCCGCCCAATCCATGAACAAGCTCATTAAAATTCTCGTTTGAGCCCGAAGTAGGCGGCGCGCTTATCCGAATCGTTGATGTCATGCCATTCTCCCAACACGTACGTCGAATCGGCGATCTTGTATTGAGATTTCAACCGCACCGTCTCATCGTTCGGATCATACGCCTCCGCCGTCACCGTCAGACGATCGCCCACGCTGTAATCGACGCCGACGCCCGGCTTGCCTGCTATAATCCCCGCTCGTGCGTTCAATCGACTGAACTGCTTGCCGACCTGCGCGTTGACATGATCGCCGTCGCCAATGTCCTCTATGCCGAGCACCACACTCATATCGTCGTTTTTAACGTCGACATTAAAATCGGTGTTCCAATCGTGCGCCGCGCCCGAGTACTTCAGATCCATCGCCGGCGTGATCTCTGTCGACGCCGCTTTGTCCACCGCGCCGCTCACCTTCCCGAGCATCTTATCAGCCCGCTCCGTGATACTCTTGGCATTGTGGATCGTCGCCTTCATGTCCTCCGCCGTTTGGCGATCGCCGATCACGCTGTCCATGTTCTCCGCCATGTGCGCGATGTTCTCACTCGCCGCCGAGATGCTCGACAACGTGTTGCGCAAGTCGTCCGCCACCGCAGGATCACTCATCAAGTTATCCATGCTCGATGCCATGTGCTCGACCGCCTTCATCGTCGTGTCGAGCGAACCCAGCGCAGAGTTGAGCTGTTGCGCCATCTGATTGACATTGCCCTCGTTGGCTGCCGCCATTCGATCGAGCGTGTCCATCAGCCCGTTCATGTGATCGGAGGCGTCCTTCATGTTCTCGCTCATGTCGATCATCGATTTGCGGAACGTCGGATCGCCTATGATGTCGTTCATCGACACCACCAGCGTCTCAACCTTCTCGAGCACTTTGTTCATGCCCTCGAACATCGAATCCATGCCCGCCTCGTCAGAGCCGTAGAGGTAATCGCCGTTCTTGACGAACTTGCCGCCGCTCTTCCCGGGCACGATGTTGATGAATTTCTCGCCCATCACGCCCGAACTCGCAACCGTGACGGTCGGGTTATCGGGAATTTGAGCCTTATCGTTGATCTCCATCGTGACGGTGACGCCTCCGCCGTCGTTTTTGATCTCCGTGACCTTGCCGATCGGCACGCCCGAAAGCATCACCGCCGCTTGAGGTTCGAGACCGATCACCTGTTTGAAACCTGCATAGAGAGTGTAGTTGTCGTCGGAGCCGAAATTAAAATTGCCGAGTGAAAAGACCGTTGCGCATAACATCATAAGTCCTCCGATGGTGAAAGCTCCGACCTTCGCTTCTGCATTCATCATATCACCTCCCTCTTTGATGGTTGATTGGATTTTTCCAATGAGCCTTTGAAGAGTTTATCACAGTTCGGCGCGATCGTCAAAACCAGTTGCATTTTTTCTTCATAATGTGTGCAGGGTGATCGCTGATTCACTCGTGAAGGGAATGCGCAACACCCCCTTGAACTTTGCTATTCTTACAGTTACAATAAGAATATGTCCGACCGGGAAATGCAGATTGTGGCGTTGAAGGGATTAATCTCGGCAAGAGACCGATTGAGCGTGTCCCTCGTAAAATGTGCAGCGTATGGTGACGGAACATCGAGAAACGGACAATGGGCTAAGACACTCGGACTTCGGGAGCTCGAATACGAGAGAACCGCTGGCTCAGGCACTCGTATCAAGAAAGACCTTTGCGTACCCAAAACAATAACAACTTCAGGGTAAAGCCTCGGAGTTAAACGGGAGTGTCAGCCCCCGATGATGTCTGACCTGCGAGGGAGCTTCGGCGTTTGAACCTCCGTGCCGTAAAGACGGCTGTCGGTACGGACAAGCTTGCGACTTTGTTCGTTAGCAGTTGGCAAACTGTAGACTATGATCGAAAAAATTTTTTGAGGTGAGCTAATGCAATTACTCTACAACATCGCGGCGATCATCGTGGTGATTTTCATCATCCCGATGTTCATGATCCGCGCGATTAGAGAGAAGGGCTTCGTCGAGAGGATCAAGCAGAGCCTCGGAATGATCCCCGAGGAGGCACTCGAGCCCGTGGCGAAGAAAAATTGCATTTGGGTGCACGCCGCCTCGGTCGGAGAGATCGTCGCCACCAGTCCGTTGATCAAAGAGTTTCGTCAAGAGTTCCCCAAGTCGCCGATCCTGGTGTCGGTGGTGACGACCAGCGGCTACGAAATGGCGAAGCGGATCATCAAGGACGCGGACTCGATCATATATTTTCCGCTCGACTTGCCGTTCGTTGCCGCCCATGTCCTCCGTCGAATACACCCGAGAGTTTTCCTCAACGTCGAGACGGAGCTTTGGCCCAACTTCCTGAAAGCGGCGCGCGAGTTGAGCATTCCGGTGATGATGGTCAACGGAAGAATCTCCGATAAGAGCGTCAAGCGTTATAAGTATCTGTTCTCGATCCTAACCAATATGATCAAGACGGTCAAGCTGTTCGCGATGCAATCTCCCATCGATGCCGATTACATAAAGCAGTTGGGCGCGCCCGATGAGCTGGTGATCGTAACCGGCAATACGAAATTCGATCAAACCTACACCGACGTGACCGCCGAGGAGAAATCGAAAATCCTGTCCGACATGGGCTTGACCGATGCCGAAGGAATTTTGATCGCGGGCAGTTCGCATCGAAGTGAGGAGACTTATATCATCAACGCGTTCAGGAAGATCAGAGAGAATCATCCGCGCGCTCGATTGGTGATCGCTCCGCGTGAACTGTTGCGTTCAATGGAAGTCCTTCACATCTGTAAGAAATCGGGCTTCACTGTCGCCAGCCGTACCGAACTGCAAAAACGTCCGCCCAACAATGAAGATATCATCGTGCTCGATACGATAGGCGAGCTTGGAAAGATTTATTCGATCGGCGATGTGATCTACGTCGGCGGCAGTCTCGTGACCCATGGCGGGCACAACATTTTGGAGCCGGCGGCGCATGGCAAGGCGATCATTGTCGGCTACCACATGGAGAATTTCAAGGACACTCACGCGCTGTTCAAGAATCGAAATGCCTGCGTCACGGTCAACAGTCCGAAGGAGCTGACCGAGCAGGCGTCCAAGCTCTTCGACGATCCCGTTGAGCGTCGTCGGCTCGAGGCGGAGACGATTGCGATCGTCAAGGAGAATCGCGGGGCGGCGCGCAAATCTGCGATCCTGTTGCGTCAAATGCTGACCGAGTACGAGGAGCAGGAGAATGCCAAGCACGTGCACACGACCGAGAAGGTTGAAAATCTGCAGACGTATTTCCTGCACATTATGCGCGACAAAGAAGTGCACGGGATCACGATGAATTTGCTGATGGCGGTGTTGTATGTCTTCTCGCTGATCTATGAGCAGTTGGTCAACATCAAACTGCTGGGTTACAAGCTGGGGCTGTCGAATCGCGAGAAGCTCGATTGCTACGTGATCAGTTTGGGTAACATCACGGTCGGCGGGACGGGCAAGACGCCGACGGCTCAACGGTTGGCGCGAGACATCAGAGACATGGGTTATCGCGTGGTGATCCTCAATCGCGGCTACAGAGCAAAATGGCATGGAGAGGTCGGGATCGTTTCAGACGGCAAGCAACTTCACATGGACGCGGCGGAGGCGGGCGATGAGGCTTACATGCTCGCCAAGCACCTTCCGAATGTGCCGGTGTTGATCGGAGCTCAACGGGCGGTGACGGGTCAATATGCGATCGAACACTTTGGAGCGGAAGTGGCGATCCTCGACGACGGATATCAGCACTGGCAGTTGGTTCGCGACATGGATATTCTGTTGGTCGATGCGGTCAACGTGTTCGGCAACGGCTATCTGCTTCCGCGCGGAACGTTGAGAGAATCGATGTCGCATATCAGTCGGGCGAACGTCTGTCTGATGACGAAGGTCGACCAAGCGGCGGCGGGCTCGTGCAAATACATTCGAGAGACGGTACACAAGTATAATGATAAGGCGCAGATCGTCGAGAGCATTCATCAACCGCGGTGCTTCATACCGTTGGCGGATTGGTATGTGAACTTGGCGGGCGAGGGCGTGAACGTTGAGAAGATCAACGGCAAGAGGGTGATGGCGGTGTCGGCGATCGGCAATCCTGCGTCGTTCGAGAGGACGTTGAAGGATTTGGGAGCGCAGATCATTGAGAGCCTCCGTTACCCCGATCATCACGAGTACACGATGAAGGAGATGGAAGATGTTCTGCAGCAGGCGGAGGCTCAAGGTGCCGAATCGATAGTGATCACCGAGAAGGACGCGGTGAAAATTCCAGTCGAGGTGGCGAAGGCGAATTGGAATATCCCGATCTATGTGATCTGCGTCGAGGTGAAGTTCCAAAGCGGGGCGTCGGATTTCCAACGCGAGCTCAAACGTCAGCTTGAAGAGAAGTTGGGACCACGAACCTAAACAATGCAAGGGGCGACGATGAAAAAGTCGGGCGCCCGCCTTCTCACGCGGCGGCTCGCCCTGCTCCGTGGTCGGCGGCTCAACAGTTGGGTGCCGAAGGAAAGAACGGGCGCCCGCCTCCCGATGGGGCGGCTCGCCCTGCTCCGTGGGCGTCGGCACAACGGTTGGGGTGTTGAAGGAAAGGAAGGGGCGCCCGCCTACTCACGGGGCGGCTCGCCCTTATCCTGGTCAGCGGCTCAACGGTTGGGGTGTCGAAGGAAAGGAACGGGCGCCCGCCTACCCGATGGGGCGGCGCGCCCTTCTCCATAAAAATTTTTTGGGGTGGCTGAAGAAGTTGGCGTCGTCCGCCCCGCGAACGGGCGGCGACGCCTTCCTTTCATCGTTGCCCGCCTTCAACATCCGATGCTGGGGGAAACGGAGAAAAAGAAGGGCGCCCGCCTCCCGATGCCGGCGGCTCGCCCTTCACCGTGGACGTCGGCACAACGGTTGGGTGCCGAAGGAAAGGAAAGGGCGCCCGCCTCCCTAATGGCTCGCCCTGCTCCGTGGTCGACGGCACAACGATTGGGGTGTTGAAGGAAAGAGACGGGCGCCCGCCTCCCGCATGGGGCGGCTCGCCCTTCACCATAAAAATTTTTTGGGTCGGCTGAAGGAGTTGGCGGCGTCCGCCCCGCGTACAGGCGGCGACGCCTTCCTTCCATCGTCGTCCACCTTCAACATGCGATGACGGTGGCGACGAAGAAAAATAAGGGCGACCGCCTCCCGATGCCGGCGGCGTCCGCCCCGCGAACCGGCGGCGACGCCTTCCTTTCATCGTTGCCCATCTTCAACATGCGATGCCGGTGGCGACGGATAAAAGGAAAGGACGCCCGCCTCCCGCATGGGGCGGCTCGCCCTAACCATGTCGGCGGCAAAATAATTTTTAGAGAGACGTAGCGACGATTGAGGACGCAGAACGTCAGAACAATATTTTTTTGGAGGAGAGAACTGCTTTGGAGGCAATATGCATCATACCCGCGCGTTACGCATCAACCCGATTGCCCGGCAAACCGTTGAGATTGATCGCCGGACTTCCAATGATCTGTCGAGTGTATCAACGCGCCGCTCAATCCAAACGAGCATCGGCTACCGTCGTCGCCACCGACGATCAACGAATCTTCGACGCCGTCACCAACAACAACGGTCGAGCCGTCATGACCCGAGCCGATCACAACACCGGCACCGATCGCCTCGCCGAAGCCGCTCAATCGTTCCCCGACGCTGATCTGATCATCAACGTACAGGGCGACGAACCGTTGATCAATCCCAATCTCATCGACGAGCTCATTGCTCAATTCGATCACGACGACCAATTGAACATGGCGACCGTCGCCGTCGAGCTCAACGATCCTTCGGAGATCGCCAACCCCAATAACGTCAAGGTCGTGATGGATCGTAATCGCAATGCCCTCTACTTCTCGCGTTCGGCAATCCCTTTCGAGCGCAACGTCGGCAAGTCGAAAGTTTATAAACACATCGGCATCTACGCCTATCGTAAAAATTTCCTGCTCGAGTACGCCGCAATGTCTCCGACGCCGCTCGAACAAGCCGAATCGCTTGAGCAGTTGCGCGCGCTCGAGAACGGTCATAAGATCAAAGTGATCATCAGCGCCGACAAATTCATCGGCGTCGACACCGAGGACGATCTGATCCTCGTCAATAAAATTTACAACGAGGTGGCTCATGAATAAAATTCAGCTCGACAACATCACAATCGGCGACGGGCGTCTGATCCTGATGGCGGGTCCCTGTGTGCTCGAAGGGCTTGAACGATCGTTGATGATCGGTCGGCGCGTCAAGGAGATCGCCGCTCGTCTCGATATCCCGTACATCTTCAAAGCGTCATTCGATAAAGCCAATCGAAGCTCGTATAAAAATCCGCGCGGACCCGGGCTCGATGTCGGGCTCGAACAGCTTGCGACGATCAAAGCCGAGCTCAACGTCCCGATCGTCACCGACATTCATGAGACGAGCCAAGCCGAACCGGTGTCGAAGGTCGCCGACATCATTCAAATCCCGGCGTTCCTCTGTCGACAAACCGATCTGTTGAAGGCGGCGGCTCAGACGGGGGCGATCGTCAACGTCAAGAAGGGGCAATTCCTCTCGCCGCTCGACATGAAGAACGTCGTCGAGAAACTTGAGTACTTCGGCAGCCGACGGATCATGCTCACCGAGCGCGGCGCGTCGTTCGGCTACAATAATCTGGTCGTCGACATGCGTTCGTTGCCGATTATGAGATCGTTCGGGTACCCGATCATCTTCGACGGCACTCACAGCGTTCAATTGCCGGGCGGCGGCGGCACGAAGTCGAGCGGTCAACGGGAGTTTGTTGAGTATTTGTGTCGAGCGGCGGCGGCGGTTGGCATCGACGGATTATTTCTCGAGGTGCATGACAATCCAAGCGAAGCTCTGTCGGACGGCGCGAACATGGTTCCGCTTGACGAGCTCGAGCCGTTGTTGAAAAAAGTGTTGGCAGTTCATAATGTGGCGAAGGAGTTTTAACGTGATCAAGGAAAAAGCAATCGAGACACTCAAGATCGAGGCGGAGGCGATCGAAAATTTAATTCCGCGCATCGACGACGAATTTGAAGCGGCGGTCAAACTGATTCTCAACTGTCCTGCGCGAGTGGTGGTGACGGGCATGGGCAAGAGCGGGCATGTCGGACGCAAGATCGCGGCGACGTTCGCCTCGACGGGAACTCCGGCGCTGTTCATGCACCCTGCGGAAGCGGGGCACGGCGACTCGGGAATGATCACCGAACACGATGTGGTGATCGTGATCTCAAACAGCGGCGAGTCGTCGGAGGTGGTCAACATCTTGCCGGTGATCAAACGCATTGGAGCGTCGATCATCGCGATGAGCGGACGGCGGGAGTCTTCGCTCGGACGAAACTGCGATTACTTCATCAACATCGGCGTTGAGCGCGAGGCATGCCCGTTGGGGTTGGCGCCGACGGCATCAACGACGGCGACGTTGGCGATGGGCGATGCGATCGCGATGGCGCTGATGGAGCTCAAGAATTTCACGTCGAAGGACTTTGCGTTGTTCCACCCGAGCGGCGCGTTGGGGCGCAAGCTGTTGCTGACGGTGGGCGATGTGATGCACGTGGGCGATGAGAATCCTGTCATCGAGGCGGGCAAGACGATCCGCGATGCGCTCTTCATCATGACCGAGAAGGGCTTGGGGGCGGTGTCGATTGTCGACGGCGAGCAGAAGATGGTGGGGCTGATCACCGACGGGATCATACGTCGAGCGATCGGCAAGGACACCAGATTTTTGGATGCGCCGGTTGAATCGATCATGTTCGACAAGCCGTTGACGATAGGAGCGGAGAAATTGGCGGCGGCGGCGTTGTCAGTGATGGAGAAGCACAAGCCGAGACCGGTGACGGTGTTGCCGGTGGTCGACGGCGAGCAGCATGTTGTGGGCATCATTCATCTGACCGATCTGCTCCGTCAAGGCATCGTGTGACGCGCGAAGGAGTGATTCATTTGGACGAGAACCTGCAATCGGAAACGAGCGTGCGTTGGGCGGTTACCGATCCGCTCGGCAAAAAAATTATGCTCTATGATTTTACTTTCGAGAATCATATCGTAAGTGATCACGAGAGTAAGGACGCCGCCAATCGAGCGGCTATCGAGGCGCATGCACAATACAGTATTGCTAATCCGAGATTCATCATCAGGGATCGAAAGTACGAGGGACGTCGCAAGTATCTGGACTTGGTCGACGTACCGGAGAACGTGGAAGATAAGATCAGATCCTTCACGATTATCGTCGACGAGAATGACGCGGTCGTGACTTGGATTCCAAAACGCAGTCTCAACGAAGGTGCTACGAAGGGAGAGAAGATTTATGACGCGCGAATGGCTGCCCAAACCCGTTTATAAATACAACGATCGTCAGGACGTGTTGAACGTCTTCTACAGCGATCGCGTTCACTACTACGGCGATGAGGAGTATCAGAAGGATTATCCGTACCTGTACGTGCTGCGCGACGACGACACCGAAGAGGTCATCGGCTTCACCATCCTCGACTACTCCAAATATAAGCCGCATCTGCCGGAGCTCTACCCCGACCACTTCAAAAATCTCGACGAACTGCCCTGATGATTACCAAACTATTTGAGGCGATCGGCGCATTCGTGATCCGACGGCTTGAAGATATCGGCACCGTCGTGCTGCTCTACGCCGATACCATGAAGCAGCTCCGTCATAAGCTCCGCATGCGACACATCATCGCGCAAATGTCTCATCTCGGCGTCGACTCGCTCATGATCGTTTCGCTCACGCTGCTCTTCACCGGAGTCGTCTTCACGCTCCAGACCGCTCACGAGTTAATTCGTTTCGGTGCGCAATCGACCATCGGAGGACTGATCGCCATCGCCATCGGTCGCGAGCTCGGTCCGGTGCTCGTCGGCGTCGTGTGCGCAGGTCGAGTTGGAGCCGCCATCACCGCCGAAATCTCTACCATGAAAGTCACCGAACAGATCGATGCGTTGAGGGTCATGGCGGTCAGCCCCGTCAATTACCTCATCGTCCCGCGCATGCTCGCCTGCATGATCGTCGTGCCGATCCTTACCGTCTTCGGCGATCTCATCGGAGTGTTTGGCGGCTGGGTCGTCGCCGTTCATTATTCCGGTGTCAGCTCATATCTGTTCGTGCATTCGATTGAAGTCTTCGCGTCGATCAAGGACATGACCGGCGGGCTCATCAAGGCGATCTTCTTCGGTAATGTGATCGCGGTGCTCGGCTGCTACTACGGACTGCATTGCCCCGACGGCGCCGAGGGCGTGGGCAAGGCGACGACCAAGACGGTGGTCGCGTCGATCATTGCGATCTTCCTTCTCAACGCGCTCTTGACTTTTGTGATCTACGGTGATTGAGATATGATCAAGATTAAGAATGTGAGCAAGTACTTCGGCAAGAAGGCGGCGCTCAAAAATATTTCGCTCGAGATCAATGACGGTGAGACGTTGGCGATCATAGGCGGGTCGGGGTCTGGGAAGTCGACGCTCCTTCGATTGATGATCGGATTGATCCAACCGACGGAGGGCGAGATTTGGATTGGCGACGACGAAATCTCGACAATGACGGAGGACGAGCTCACGCATGTACGATTGAGAATGGGCATGGTATTTCAGTACAGTGCGTTATTCGATTCGATGACGGTGGGCGACAACGTTGCGTTCGGACTGGTCGAGCATACCGATTACCCCGAAGATAAGATCAAAGCGATCGTCAAGGAGAAGCTCAAGCAGGTGGGGCTCGAGGGCGTGGAGCATCTGATGCCGAACGAATTGAGCGGAGGCATGAAGAAGCGGGTGAGCCTGGCTCGAGCGATCGCGTTTGAGCCGGAGATCATTTTCTATGACGAGCCGTCGAGCGGGCTTGATCCGATCACGACGACGAAGATCGATGAGCTGATCATCTCGACGCAGAAGGCGTTGGGGGTGACGAGCGTGGTGGTGACGCATGACATGGCGTCGGCGTGTCGGATAGCGAATCGGATCGCGATGGTGTATCAAGGTGATCTGATTGCGCTAGACACGGTTGAGAATTTCCGTCGGCTCCCCGATCCCAGAGTGCAAGAGTTCTTCGCAGGTTTGAGAGTATAAAAAAACGGGCGCCCGCCTGCTCGCGTGGCGGCTCGCCCTTTATTTTTTCGTCCTCTAAAACTTTGTGAGCACCTAAAAATTATCTGCAATCGAAAGAGAAAGGGTGCCCGCCGGCAAGGAAGGCGGAGCGCCCTTTTATTTCTTCTCCGCCCCAAAAACTTTTTAATCTCACAATGACGAGCGCCAAGCAGAGGAAGGGCGCCCGCCGACAAGGGAGGCGACGCGCCCCTTTATTTCTTCTCCGCCCACAAACTTTTTCGTCTCACAATGACGATCGGAAGTAGGAAAGGGCGCCCGCCGGCGAGGAAGGCGGTGCGCCCTTTTATTTTTCCGCCCCACAGACTTTTTCAGCTCACAATGATGATCGGAAGTAGGAAAGGGTGCCCGCCGGCGAGGAAGGCGGTGCGCCCTT
>JAFUXN010000007.1 GCA_017477125.1 Selenomonadaceae bacterium | reverse complement strand
GGTAAATTCGACCTTCATGATCCCGTGCTCCCGAGTCCGCACTTGCGTTCTTCTTCCGCGACATCATCATCGACGGTAAGAAACTTCTCGAAAATGCCCTGTGCAATGCGGTCGTCTTTTTTGATTTTGTACTCGACATCGCCGTCGTTATACAGCGCCAAGATGATATTGCCCTCGTTCAAGCTGTTGTTATAATAATCGGCATCGATGATGGCGACGCCGCTGCGGAGGACAATATTTTTGGCGGTTGCGATGGAACTGCGCGAGTAGATTTTCAGAACTTCGTCGGTCTGCATGAACGCCTTGACGTTGAGATAAATGAATGTGGTCTCATGCGGCGGCAGAGTTATATCGCACGGGCTGAAGAAGTCATAACCTGCGGCGTGTTTGGTCAATCGCCTCGGCATTTTCACGTGCCGCGCCGAGTCTACCTTCTCAAACCTTCTCATAACAGCTCCTTTAACTCGGGGAGATCGCGCCCCAACTCTTTTTCTTTCAAGCGAATGGCGATCTCGAGAGCGACCTCTGCATTAACCTTGAAAACCTTCTCGATGGCGGCGGCGCAATTGCCCATATCCAGAATATCCGCAGGCGTGCAAGGGAAGACGCAATCATCGAGCATCCTGCCTGCACCGAACTCATATTTTTTACTCATATTCACACCTCTAAATTATGGCAGTCTTATTGGCACTGTCTCTGAGCAGGAAGGTGACGGGATAGACGGTGCCCGTGGGATCGTACATGATCACCTTATTGTCGGGCGGGAAGTTTTTCAACTCGCGGATCAGCTGCGTGACGGTCATGCCCGACGTATACAAGCCTCGCAACTTCAATATCTTCTTCCAAATTTGGAAGTCATTCGGCGCCTTCATTTTCTTTTGTTGATAGGTGCGAGCAAAGCCCTGTAATCGTTTTCGACGTAATCCGTCAAAGTGATCAGCAAAGGCTTATCGGCTTTGGTCACCTTGATTTTCACGGTACTTGCCGACGCAGCCAACGGGATCAGCATCTTGCTCAACTTTTCGCCGTTTACTCGAACAGATACGGGGTTGCCTGTCAGTACTGAACCAATTGACGTTTTACCGAGAGCTTTATCGTTATCGTCGAACGCGGTGAGCACCGTCGAATCGTTTTGGATATCGACGGATATGGCTTTATATTTTGTCTTTTTAACGACGTTGCTGATACGTTTGACGGCGGCGAGCAGTTCCTCCGCATTATAGATAGCCGTTGTCTCCGGCGTCGGCTGTTTATCCCACAAGTCCTGCAGTTTAAAGAACTCCTCTTTATTGCGAGTTGCGGACATAGTGATGTTATCGAACTGCATTTTGACGACGTCATCACCGTAGGACAAGGAGACGGGCGCATCGTGATCGAGCGATTTGCTTGCGACGAGAACCATGTTGTAAGGCAGAAGGCAATCGAAATCGCCCGTATCATCGTATATCTCTTCGGACGCCCAAGCTCCCGCCGTGATGTTGACTCCCATGACATTCAAGCGAGTGCCTTCGCATTTCACTCTGCAGAAACTCATCAAACTGCGATTGGTCATGTTACGCGGGAGCATGACGGGAAAGACGCGCATCAAGGGCACCTTCAATAAAATGCCCTTGACCGAGATCGAACCAATGACATCCGAATCGTGCTTATCATCGACGTGATAACGGATAGCGGATTGGAGCGAAACTTCGTCGGCATCGTCGAGGAATTTGGCGCAGAAATTACCATCGCCTCTGTCATTTGCGTCGATAACTCCGACGTCGCAAACGGCTCCCTTCAACGCGGTATCGAGCTCGGACATATCGAGCCGCATGGCTTCCTCATTGTTGAAGAGCGCGGGAACGGCGACGGACATGGTGACGCGATCCGCCGTCCGCGATACGAGCAGGACACCTTTTTTGAGATCGGCGACCAGCAGAATCTCTTTATCGTACTCGTCTCCTCGTTTCATCAAGTTCAACTTTTTGAGAGCATCGCGCATCTCTTTTTTTGTAAAAGAAACTCTCATCAAAACACCTCCGCATTAACAGTGATTTTCTCGCCCTTGACGGATTGCCTCCACCAACGGGCATAATCAATGAGCTTATCGACGTCGTCAGCCTCATCGCCCTTGTAGCCCGCGCGCTCGGCGTACTTCAAGACATTGCCGCGACAAAAGCCTTCGAACTGCTCGGCGGTCAACAACTCCTGCAGTCGTTGAATGGTCTGCAGACTGCCGCGCTTGTAATGGTCATTCATCTAATCTGCCTCCTTACACCATTGTTTGACGGGACAATAGTTTTTACACTTAAGCCCTCCCCACCGCTCAGCCTTTTTGCAAGGCTCGGGCGGCTTATTTTTTTCGAGCGAGCCGATCAATATGCGTGCCTTGGTCAAGAGATATCGCCTGATATGCACGTCGGAGACTCGATTGATCCTGAGCATCAAAGCGTTTTGTTCGACGCCGCGGCTTTTGGCGATCCATGTACCTCCGTCTCTGACGATCAATTCAAGGCGCATGTCTTTGACGGGGAAGCCGTTCGCCTCGAGCAGTAATCGATAGGCGTTGAGTTGCAGAGTGACTTCACGGGTATCTTTGAGCCCTTCGAAAAAGCGCGTCTTACGCACCACGCGCCCGTCTGAGCGTCGTTCGACCTCACCGGTGTACTGATTAACGACGGGCTCCTTGACAGCCCTTATACCCAAAACTGACGCGATCTTGAATGAGCCGTAGGACTTGGTGTCATACAGGACATGCTCTCTTGTATCGTAGCAATCGAACTGTCCCGTGAATGTCCCCGTGGGATCGGTCAAGCGTTTTTCGCAAAGCCAACGGTCATCTGTGGAATCGCGCTCGAGTGCGGCGTGGCAATTGGTGCCGAACCTAGCCATGGCGAGCGATTGGGGATCGGAGGCATAAGGCTTTGTGATTTTGAGGAACTCCGCGCGGAGCCCCGAGATAAGTTGTGTGACGGTCGGGACTCCGTTCCAAGGACGTTGTTTAGCCATGGCGGCTAGCATGCGTTCGCTCAAGCATCTGCCGCACGGGAGCGAATCTTTCAGACGGCATTGTTTGAGGCAATCGACGATGGGAACTTCAATGCCGTCGGGACATACAAATCTTTCAAGCAAGCGTTCACCTCCCCAAGAAGGCGTTGACGTCGATCTTGTACTCTTTCCGCGCGGAGACTTTCGACATCTCAGCCTGCAACTGTCGTTGACGGACGAACACCGCCGCCCTCTCCGCCAGATGCCACAACGGGACTTGATCGGTGGTATCTGCGAGCATCAAAGCTATGTTTTTGACGGTCTGGCGTTCGAGCTTAAGCAAAACGGCTCGACAACGGTAATACTCGGGCACGGGCTTCCCCGTTCTGAAAGCGGGCAACCTCTGATTGTGCAACCACTCCAAAGCGCAGATGTGCACCTGTTTGAGGTAGGGCATTTCGAGGAAGGCTTTAACGTCAAGCATCGGCGGCAACCAAGGCTTGTGCCAGACAATAATCCCGTTCCTTCTGACGCATCTCATTGGTGCAAGCGATGAATGCGTCTTTGGTGTCGAAATGCAAGGGGCGGTGCCCCATGGCGATCACCGTGCCGGTCTTGCCGACGTCCTGATCCCCGATCCGATCCACTGTGATGGGGAACGTCAAGACGAGCTCGATCTTCTTGCCGTGCTCATGCACTTCGCAATTCTTATCGAGCCAAAAGAGTCTGGCGGCGTGATAGCCTCCGAATGCGGACTTATCCAAGCCCAAGATGTAATCGATCGTGGTACCGAACAGCAAAGCCATCCGTATTAGCATATTCCACGGCGGTATTCTGTTCTTCTCACAGCTCTCGTAGCCTTTATAGCCGCTAGCGGACATGCACAATTTCCGCGCGGTCTCTGCGGCGGACAAGCCGAGCGAGTCGCGCAACCTGCGAATGCGCTTTGCGATCTCCAACTTCCGCGCAATGTACTCGAGACTCCCCCTTTCAGGGCGCATCGTCATGGCTCATACCTCCTCTCAGAATGGGATATCGACCTCGTCTTCGGCGGGCACAGCCGCGGGCTTATCGCTCTTGCCATTGGCACCGCTCTTGCCGTTGGTGCCGTTTCTGAAGTTGTAGACGGCGGCGACGGCGTCTTTCTCAGCCTTCGACTTTGAGTTGTGCATCAACCAGACGAGTCCTTTGGGCGAGACGGCTTTCATGGGCTTGCCCTCATAGTAGCCGGTCTCAACCACGAACTCCAGCGCCGCCTTGACTTCGTCGGGAGCCTCGGCGTCGTCCCGGGCAGCTCCGCGCGGAGCCCCAAAGCCGTCGGCACTGCC